>CAZFOO010000131.1:0-10041 GCA_964520585.1 uncultured Bacteroidales bacterium | reverse complement strand
AGTACAAAACGAAAATAAAAACGACCATGAACGTGAACCTGAATATAGACTGGAGGAAATTCAGAATGATCTTCCCTTAAGAGACCGGGCCGTACGCAAACCGTTTCAGCATACACTGCTTTACAAAATACTGCCCGAAGTTAATGTGAGCTCCCGGATGAACTCGAGCATGTGGGAAACACCGTACGACATCGATTTCTCGGAAGAATACTCGATTTTCAAGACAACCGGATCGAGCAGCTTGCAGTACAGTGCCAAGCTGTTCGATGACTACTTTATTCTCTCCGATGCATTAACCTTTTCGGGAACGTACCAGGAACACTTCAATAGAGCGGAGAACGTCCTTTCGGAAACCTGGGCTGAATATCTGCAGCAGGACTACAATTCGACCCTCTACACCCTCATGAACAACCTTACCGTAACCAGTTTCCCTTTGAGTGCGGTAAACTATTTCGACCGCTCCTCTCTAACCTACAAACTCACTATGAAATTGCTGGAAAAAAAATTCGAATTTATAGATGAGAATGACCAACCGGTATATGAAGATTCTACTTTTACATGGGAAGAAGACTACATTACGGAGCATTCCCTCGGTGCAAAACTGATCTTTGTCCCGTTTACTCAACAGCAGATTCTCGATGTAAACGCAATACTGCCTCCGCTCGACGAAGAGATTAACGGAACAGTAACACTGAATACCGGCCCTTTTACCACCATTGCCCAGGGAAAACTCAAAAAAGAACCGATTGACCCTGATGATGAGAACTCCCCCGAGGAGTGGAACCTGAAACCGCTCTCCTTAACGGAACGGTTTTCCGTCGATCCGCAAACAACGTCGGTCCTCTTAGAACAGCTGTTTACCTATGATTTTGATCTGGCAAAATGGATAAAAAGCCGATCGACTGCGAACTTCTCCTTTCTCAACAACAATATCGAGATCAAAGAAAGTTTTATTTTTGGGGACCCGGATCTACAAACACCGGAAAATGAAACGGAAGGGGTCTTACCGCTTTTCGAGGACCCCTATTCAAATACCTCTTCACTTAGATTATGGTTTTTCTATGCCGACTTTACGATGAAAAAAACGTATCCTTTTACGTTTGAGCCGGGTATCGGATGGCAACAGGAAGATACGAAGAAATTCATCCCGGAAACAGTGACGATCGGAATAGACACTAATCCCCAAAACACTCCTGTATGGAAAAACCGAATTAATTTCCTTCTCGACATCGACAGTTCCGTAACGATGAACTTAATAAAATTTTCAGATTCGCTGTTTACATTTACAGTCGGTCTGGAACTCAGCATCTATCGGTTTTTAGATCTCAATTTTAGTTTTGAAGCTGAAAACAACAATATATACCGCTATTTTGACGGCTATACGGCAATTACCGGAGAACAAACACGCGATCCGTTCGTCGATTTGGGTAAGTCGTTTAATTTATTCAATATGACCGACAGGGAAGAATCTTTTTTCAATGCAAAACGGATAAAGCTGGGTCTGGTCCATCATATGCACGATTGGGACCTCACTGTAGAGTTCAGTGCCGAACCGGTACTGAAAACCGGAGATCAAGGATATAAGCACTATGAATGGAACAGAACATTCTCTGTTTTTGTCCAGTGGAATCCGATTCCGGAATTGAGAAGCCGGGTCCGGTATGATAATGATGTCGTTACCTTTTAAAAGAAGCCGACGGACGGGATTTCAACGCGAACACTTGACAAAGACCAACCTTGACGTATCCTATTAGCCGTATGTACACTATAAAAAGGGGAGGGTATTGGCGAACTGTTTGACTATCGTTCTCAATGATCGAAAAACCTTGAGTGAATTATGCGGGGCCAACGATGCCAATCTTCGTGTAATCGAAGACCTCATTGATGAAAAAGTATTCTCACGAGGAAACGAAATCTTTATTGAATCGGAGGATACATCCAAACGGGAACTGTTTCGGTCGATCATCGATCAACTCAAAGCACACACGATGATGGGCCACACCCCGAGTCCCGACCTCATTCACGCCCTGTATAACTCTAACCATAAAGGGGAAGAAGAAAAAGAAAAAATCATGCAGGATCTGACGGTCCGGATCCCTTCAAGCGATGTAAAAATTTATCCGAGAAGCTACCATCAAGCATTGTATGTAGAAAAGATGGGAACACGTGATATCGTCTTTGCTATCGGTCCTGCAGGGACCGGAAAAACATATTTGGCCATCGCCCATGCGTTAAAAGAAATTCTCACGAAATCGAAACGGAAATTGATTTTGTATGGTGGACTACCGAACCCTATCCGGGAGTTCCAAATGACGATTTTTCCGTTACCTGGGAAGGTTATCTGGTACCTGAAGAAAGCGGACGGTACAGCCTGGGAGGAGATGGATTTTCTGCTTACGAAATTATGCTCGAAGGTGAAACACTCGTACGTTTTTCTAATGTACATCATCCCGATATGCGATACAAAGATGTATGGCTTGAGGCAGGTAAACCCTATGAGATAGTCATAAAGTATCAGCAAAAAGATTCTACTTATCCCATGATGAAACTGGTTTGGGATATCCCTGGACAGGACATGAAAGAAGAAGCGGTTGAACTTGCCCGGGGATCAGATCTGGTGATTCTTACCATGGGCTTGAGTCCCCGACTGGAAGGTGAAGAAATGAATGTTTATGTTCCGGGGTTTGCTGGTGGTGACCGTACCAGGCTGTCACTTCCTCCGGTTCAGACCGAACTTATAAAAGAGGTTATGTCCCTTGGTAAACCCACAGTGCTGGTATTGATGAATGGTAGTGCAGTTTCATTTGAATGGGAAGCCGAAAATGTTCCTGCCATTTTGGAAGCCTGGTATCCTGGTCAGGCTGGAGGGGAAGCCATAGCCGATGTTCTTTTCGGCGATTATAACCCGGCAGGAAGATTGCCCGTTACATTCTACAGATCTGTGGCACAGCTTCCCTCTTTTGATGATTATGGTATGGAAGGACGAACATATAAATATTTTAAAGGCGAACCACTGTATGAATTTGGATATGGTCTGAGTTATTCAACTTTTGAATATGACAACCTGGTCGTTCCCGGTCAGCTCCCGGCAGGTGAAATGCTTAATGTTTCTGTAATTGTAACCAATACAGGGAAAATGGATGGAGAAGAGGTGGTGCAACTTTATTTATCATTTCCTAATAATGATATGGCTCCTATACAGACTCTTCAGGGCTTCGAAAGAGTGAGCCTCAGGGCCGGCGAAACAAAAAACATTAAATTTTCACTTGATCCTGAACAGATGGCTTTATACCATGAAGAATACGGACTGGCGGTAACAGAAGGTCCGGTTATGGTTTCGGTTGGGGGTAAGCAACCCGATGATGAATCGATCAGGTCTGGAAATGTTGTGCAGAAACATTTTAATATAATCGGTGAGTTACATGATATAAAATAAACAGGTATTTATTCACTATCTGAGTATCGAAAACATTATTGCTGCAATTAAAAGTAGGATGCCGGTCATATCTGCAATTCTTCTGATAACTTTGTAGAGCAGCATTCTGTTTTTTTTGAATTTTATATTTTGATTCATGGCACTTGTAATAAGGATATTTATATTATTTCAAAACGTTCGGTGTAAATAAGCCGCCAGTCAATTCCCATATCCCTGAGCAATAGTTCGGATATATCCATAAGCGGTTTTGGTCCACATATAAAGTACATAAAATCCTCGGGTTCAGACGGAAGGTATTTTTGTAAGAGATCCCCGGACACAAGTCCCCGTTCACCTTCCCAGTCCCCCGGCGGCTTTTCCAGTAAATGCACCAGCTTTAAGTTTATTTCCATGCTCAGCTCTTCCAGTTCTTCCCTGAATGTAATATCCTCCCAGGTTACGTTCCCGTAGATTAAAACAGCCCGGCGGGGATCATTATTATCTCTCATGGTACGCAACATTGCCATAGCAGGCGTTATGCCAATACCTCCCATAATAAAAAACAGGTTTTTTCCCCGTTCAGGGACGAAAGAGCCATAAGGCCCCTCCAGGAAAACTTTGGTGCCCGGTTTTATATCTTTCCAGGTAGAGGTAAAGTCCCCCGATGCTTTTGCGGTAAATGAAAGTTCTTTATCCCTGGTGCTTGATGCGATTGAAAACGGATGTTGCTGGAGTGAAAAGGGGGTTTCCTTAATAGTTAACCACACAAACTGACCGCAAATGTATTTAAGCCTTTTATGACCATCTGGTCTTATTTTAATGGTCCAGCTATCACCGAGTTCCGGGATTACATCCGTAACTTTGTATGGTTTTTTGCGCATCAGCCATGGTCTGGTTATTCTGGTGTGTAGGATCAGATACCCGTAGAATATAAATGATAAACCGATGGCGCTTTTTTTCCAAAGCGGGTCAAGATAATGTGAAACCTGGATAGAATGTACTGCACCGATAAAAATCACTGACAGTGATAGAAGTCCGTGCAGCAACCGCCATTTTTCATATTCGAGACTCATTGCCGTGCGCCATATACTGGTTATTATGACCAATATAACTGCAATAGTAACAAATACTAATGCAATTGCCCTGATTGCATTAACCCGGGGGTCCAGATAGGAGATAAATTCATGATCGGCAAGTATTATAATTACCGGATGCGCCACTATAAATAAAAAGGCAAGTATTCCAATTTCCCGGTGATATTGAAGTAAATTGTCCATGCCATAGGTAGGTGCAATCTTTTTAAATCGTCCGGAGAACAGAAACTGAAGGCAAAACATCCCGAAGCCGATAAACCCGAATGACACACCCAGCTCCAGCCAAAATCCCCTGTGAGAAGGGATGGTGCCTGAAAGCGCTATTGCAAGAGGGATCAATACCAGAATAAAATATACAAAAAGCCAGTAGAACCCTCTCTTGTAAGTGTACTTCATTTAATCAAAATTTATAATTTTATGATAAATATAAAAAGATAAATCGGAAAATTATAAAAATCAGATATACGATGCTGCGGGTAAACAGAACCAGGGAGCAGGTAAGAGTGAGTTATAACAAATTAAGCCGTTACTATGATTACCTGGGAGGTTTTTTTGAAAAGAAATACAAAATGATTGCCTTAATGCAACTTCAGGTTCAGGAAGGTGAGAATGTTCTTGAAATTGGTTTTGGCACGGGAAAATGCCTGAAACAGATAGCAGAACAAGTGGGAGATAAGGGAAGGGTTTGTGGAATTGATATTTCCGATGGTATGTTGAAAGTCACTCATAAGAGACTCAGAAGGGCAGGTTTGATTCACAGGGTTGAACTTTACCGTGAAGATGCTATGGAACTGCCTTTTGATACTGATACCTTTGATTCAGTATTTATGAGCTTCACGCTGGAACTATTTGATACACCTGAAATACCAGTAATTCTGGAACAGATACAAAGAGTGTTAAGACCTGGCGGAAAGCTTGGTGTTGTCAGCTTATCAAGAGATTACGGCAGGACAATCCCTGTGCGGATATATGAATGGTTTCATAAAAGATTTCCGCGATATATTGATTGCAGACCAATACATGTGGAACAGGTTTTAAAATCTGCCGGGTTTTATATTACAAATTACAGGAATGAGAAACTTTTTGGACTGCCCCTGGCAATTGTTACCGCAAAAAAATGAATAAGGTTACTAGCTTTGCCCAAGAGGCATATAAGGAATAATATAATATCGGAGAAAACATATAAAGGTAAATGCCGGGAAGATTAATAACTCCGAGGTATTCGTTTAAACGGCATTAATGTATTTCCGGCACTGAGCCGGAAATACATTAAATATATTGTGTTAAGGCAATAATGCAGCCGGAATTTCCCTGATCGGCTTGATATCTATACTTTTAATAAAGAACTCTCCACCTTCTGACTGTATCTGTATTTTACCGGATGACAAAGGTTTGATTTCTCCATCTTCATAAATCCCCGAGTCTTCGTTTATCATTACCGTAACGTCATTTACCACATGAACAGCAGTGCGGCCAATACAGTAAAGATCAAGTGTATTCCATTCCCCCAGGGGGTTTTCGTTATCATGGCCTTTTCTTATAAGTCTGCCATTTGCATGTTCACCAAATGTCAGGCTCTCCGCCCCGGAAGTATAAACATATTCGTTTGTTTCTTCATTTAAAACCACTTCGGTTTCACATGTAGTATTTGCCATCAGATATGTATCTCCCAGGTTCTGATGCATCATTTGAAATTCAATATTTGGCATCCATGTGCCAAAAGCAACGCCGAAATCGCCAAAACTATGATACAGTAGTCCGCTGTTTCTCCTGGAGTGAACCTCGTCCCCCCATTTGAATACCAGTCTGAGGTGATAGTCCTCAAAAGATTCCTGCGTAGCAAGCGCTCCGTTTATTTCTCCGGATATCCTGATCAGGTTGACACCGGCTTCCTCAACAATAGAGAAAACTTCTTCCTCGGTTGCTTCCTCGGCAAGTTGGTCAAAATCAGGTCCCAGCGAAGAACCAAGATATTTATCCCAGTTATCTAGGTTCTCGCCGTTAAATAAAGGTTCCCATGCCATTTCCCTTTCACAGGATACATTTATCAAAGCAATACCTATTAATAGTGATGTTAAAAAAAACAGATTTTTCATTGAGTGAAATTTTAATTATGATTGATTTTTTGTGGATTAATAAAAAAGGATAAAATATCTTAATAATCAAAGAGTTATAATTTTATGATCTTGAAGATAAGGATTTTTGAAATTATCAAATAATCGAACAGCCTAAATTAAAAAAAAATACCGGTTTTCTGAAATTAATTCAGTCAGGCTTAATCTCATAAATCCATAAATATTCACATCATTATGAAATTAAACGTTCTGTTAACTGTGTTGGGATATAATTTTTGTACATTAAGTTTAATATCTCAAGGTTATTTCTGAGTTAATCAGGTTAAATCATCATCTTTATCTGGTTAAAAAAATATTTTTAAAAACAAATATTGGATAATTAGGAGTGCTGCCATATAATGGCGAAATTTGTAATAGTATAAAAGTTTTACTTGTTAAATGATTTTTATTTATCACAAAAAAGTATTTAAATCTATTGATGAAACATGCTTTGTGATATTTTTATATAAAAATAACCTGATTGTAATAACAAGATGATGAAGGAGAAAAAGAAAATTTTCGTTGTTGGGCTGGATGAATTCAATCTTGATAAATTGAATAATTTACCCGGATCCCGGGAATGCGATTTTTTACCCGCATTAAGATATGATGAAATGCGGGGACCAAAGAAAATATCAATTCCCGATCTGATCAATAAATCAGATATAAGGATACAGGAAGCCGGAAGGATTGATGCCGTTGTTTCATTTTTCGATTTTCCCGGTTCAATGCTCGTGCCTGTTATTGCCGAGAAATATCATATTCCGGGACCCTCCCTGGAAAGCGTAATGAAATGTGAGCATAAATACTGGAGCCGTATTGAGCAGCAGAAAGTGATTCCTGAAAATGTCCCGGATTTTAAGGCTTTTGAGTTGTCTGATGATGATTCCTATAATAAGATCGGATTAGAACCTCCATTCTGGATAAAACCGGTCAAATCTTATCACTCTTTTCTGGCATACCGCATTACCGGACCTGAACAATTCAAAGAATGCATCAGGAAGATCAGAGATAAAATTGATTCCATTGTTGAGCCGTTTAGTTATGTTTTCCGGGAATATGGAATGTCGTGGGCTATTTCCGGAATGAAAGAAAAAATGTTTGCCGAAGCTGAAGCTTCAGGGCACCAGTGCACCATCGAAGGATATTCATATGGTGATGAGATCGAGACTTATGGTATTGTTGATTCTGTCAGAATAGCCGGCCGTTCTTCTTTCTCGCATTATGAATATCCCTCTTCTCTTTCTGAGGAGATATGTGACCGGATATCTGATTTGTCAAAAAGAGTGATAAGACAAATTGGCCTTAACCACTCAGCTTTTAATATTGAGTATTTTTATAATGAGGACAAAGACGAGTTGATGTTACTGGAGATCAATCCCAGGATCTCCCAGGCTCATTCGGATATTTTTGAAAAAGTACACGGGATATCCAATCATAACGTAATGCTTAATATGGCGCTGAACAGACGTCCGGATGAGTTTACTTATGACGGCGATTTTAAATTTGCCGCACATTTTATGCACAGGACTTTTAAATCGGGTATTGTAAGGAAGGTGCCCGGAAAATCAGAGATCGATGAAATGAAAAAAAAATATCCTGATCTTGTCATAAAAATTAATGTAGGAAAGGGGTTGGATTTGGATGATATGCCTGCTGCTCATATAGATAGCTATAGTTATGTGCTGGCAAATATTTTCATTGGAGCCGGCAGCAGGAATGAACTGGTTGAGAAGTACAATGATATTGTCAATAATCTTACCTTTGAGATCGAAAAGAAGTAATGATAACCCTCATTAAAGATATTGATTGAAAACCGACTCTAAGACCACAGATAATTTAGCTGCTGAATACACGATGGGGCTTGGTCGTGTACATCTGTACATTTTATTAATGATCATTCCCGTTTTACTGGTTTATTTGGGGACATATATTCTG
Source organism: uncultured Bacteroidales bacterium (assembly GCA_964520585.1). GTDB lineage: Bacteria > Bacteroidota > Bacteroidia > Bacteroidales > PUMT01 > PXAP01. The sequence continues at coordinate 1,480 of CAZFOO010000131.1, read as the reverse complement.
ATTTGGGATTTTCAGGATATCAGATCCGGTTTATTAACTTATAAAGCTAATATTGTACTTGTTACGCTGGCCGGAATTATTGTTCATGAACTTCTGCATGGAATAAGCTGGAGCTTTTTCGTACCAGGTGGAATGAAGTCGATAAGATTCGGCATTAACTGGAAATTCATTGCTCCCTATTGCCACTGTAAGGAACCTCTGAAAGTCCGGCATTATAAAATAGGGATTGCCATGCCTTTGATTATTTTGGGAGTTTGTCCCTCATTAGCAGGAATTGTTTCCGGTAATGGTGCCTTTTTATTTTTTGGTATAATATTTACCTGGGTGGCAGGCGGAGATATCATATCGTTGTTTATGCTGAGAAAACTGAATAATGATACATACGTATCTGATCATCCTGAAAAAATGGGTTTTTACCTTGAATCCAAAAGTGATTATAGAGAATAAATGATAAATAAAATATGATCTAAAAGCAAAATGATGACATACTTAAACCGCTTAATAAGGAATACAGGAATATGGCCGATATTCTTTGCATCGGTTATTTTGATTTCCTGTGAAACAGAAAAAGGGGAGGGAGAAACATCACATTTAAATGATTTTGAGTTTCTGGAAATGAGTATTGATCAACTCCAAAAAGGTTATGCTGATGGTGATTTTAATGTTACCGATGTAATTCAGGCATATCTGGACAGGATTAAAGCAATTGATCAAAACGGTCCCGGACTGAATTCCATAATCATAGTAAATCCGGATGCCATGGTAATTGCCGGTGAGCTTGAAGAAGAAATGAACAGGGGTGCAGCCAGAGGTCCACTCCATGGTGTTCCAGTGGTTTTGAAAGATAATATCGATACCCATGATAATATGCCTTCAACTGCTGGTTCAAGAGCACTGATGAATTCATTTCCACTAAAAGATAGCTTTGTTGCCCTGAAACTAAGAGAAGCCGGCGCTGTAATTATTGGTAAGGCTAATTTAAGTGAGTGGGCCAATTTCAGGGGACAGCTATCCACAAGCGGGTGGAGCGGGGTTGGCGGACAGACTCATAATCCCTATGTACTTGATCGCAATCCATGTGGATCCAGTTCGGGTTCCGCCGCCTCTGTATCGGCAAACCTTACTATGCTGGCCCTAGGAACTGAAACCAATGGTTCTATAGTTTGTCCTTCACATGCTAACGGCGTTGTAGGCATTAAACCCACAGTAGGATTGGTCAGCCGCTCAGGAATAATACCTATCTCCTATACAATGGATATTGCCGGACCCATTGCAAGAAGTGTTGAGGATGCCGCTATAGCACTGGGAGCAATTGCCGGGGAAGATCCCGGTGATGGGAAGACACTTGGTAACGGTGATAAATTTCATTCCGATTATACAAAGTTCCTTAATAAAGAAGGTCTGAAAGGGAAAAAGATTGGCTTTTTTAAGGGTGCCACGGGAAGGAATTATAAGATCGATTCTTTAATGCAGCACGCAG
>CAZFOO010000130.1:0-10094 GCA_964520585.1 uncultured Bacteroidales bacterium | reverse complement strand
TTGTGTTGTGACTTTCAGTGTTGTGTTGTGACTTTCAGAATAAAACTCAGTCAGCGATATAAACCGTAATTGGAAATTCATTTCCTTTTTCTCCACAAACCATAATCATAGTTTATAAGTCCGGCAAATATTCTGATTTTATAGATCAGACGATCAGGGGTAAAGATAATTATATTTATATTAAGTACATTATCCGGAGAGTTATAAATATTTGCCTCTTTGATTGTTATGAGTTTTATTACGGGACCTGGCCGCAACCGGATGAGAAAAGTAATTAAATGCTTATCCGATATAAATACCGGAATCAATAAATATTTTGCATAATTTTGGTGATTAACCTTCTGTGATATATTTTTGTAAATGGGTTGAGTGATTCCGGGTAACCATTTTTCACGAAATGACCAGAGTGTTTTCTTTACTTGTTTTTAAGGAAGACAGAAAATACTTTTTTTAACGGGCTGTTAACTCAGTTGGTTCAGAGTGTCACCTTGACAGGGTGGAAGTCACTGGTTCGAGTCCAGTACAGCCCACAAAAAAAGGCCTGCCTATTATTGAATCAGTTCATAATATGCAGGTCTTTTTTGATTCATTAAGTAATCATCCCTAAAGCAATGATCCGCTTTTTATTCTACAGAATAGCTATTCTGGTTTCCGTTTTTTCTTTATTTCTGCTTATCATGACCTTGTTTTTCCGGTCGGCTGCAGATAGCTGGTTGTCTCCCAACGATCCGGTGGATGCTGACGTACTAATTGTGGAGGGTTGGATATCCCCTGCAACAGCGGGACAGGTAGTAGATGAATTTACCGGTGGCAACTATGAATATATTATTACAACAGGCGCTCAATTTGATAAAACTTACAACCTTTCACAAAATGGCAAAGTACGTTTTGATCTGGATGCAGCAGGAGTTGATCTGAATAAAAGGGATACCATTACATTTAATCTCTATGCCTTCGGTGAGCCTGCTCTTGGTGAATATGCACGGTACAGGATAATTTACAATGAAGATACCATCGGCAGTAATTATACCGGTCCCGGCATGCAAAAGTACATTCATCGTTATGCCACTCAGGATGACAACTCAGGCGAAGCTTTTGTTTTGTATGACAATGATATTTATACAGAGAAAGAGGACCGCAATCTGCATTTATGGAAACTGGTGGTTAACGGGAAAACAATTCCTGCCCGTTCGCCCTATACCCGGCTAATCAGAGATCACGGATCAGGATACACAGAAAGATCTTTAAATCAATATTCGCTTGCCGGTGAGAAGGCTTACGAATTGATCATGTCAGGATTGGACAACAGCCGGATTATTGCACTTGAGGTGCCAGAAGTGAAACGATTCCGTACCTATACTGATGCTGTGATTGTAAGTGAATATTTCCGGGAGAACCGGGATATCCCGAGTTCGGTTAATGTCTTCTCCCAGGGTAACCATGCCAGGAGAAGCCGGCTTTTATACCGTTATGCCCTGCCCGCTAATATAAATGTTGGTATTATTGCATCGGAAATGCCCCGTAGTGAAGGGGTTGATTCTTTTGTAAATTCCTCCCGATGGTTTTCTACCGTTCGTCAGCTCGGGGCATATTTATATACTAAGGTGATTTTCAATCCGCGCAGGCATTACCGTCGTATCTTGGAGGAAAACAGGGGCGCTTGGGACCAAAGTCCTTAAACAATAAGGGATCACTGGCAATTCATGAGATCCAACAAAAGCGGGGAACTGTTATTTCCCGTTCTTCCTTTCTCTTTGCCTCATCGGCATGGCATCAATAACAGAAAATAATTCCTCATTCGGAACAAAATCTTTGTTATTAAGTTTTACGCCACCATCTTTTCCGATTAAAATATAGCGAAATTCATCTTCCGGAATATTATAACGGCTTCTTAGCCAACTGCCCGATAAATCAGAAGTGGATGATTTTTGCAGAAATCGTACTTTTTCATCCTCGATATGTAAAATCAGCAGATCCCGGTCGGTTATTCCCCCGGTATTTTTTTCCAGTTCTATAATCTGCTTTTCAACCTTAGATTCTAAGATAGATCCAAAAAGCAAAACCAATCTGTTCTCCCAACGGTATTGTTTTAATAGGTCGTCTTGCCCGGAAGCAAATTGGGTTGATAATATTAAGCTCAAAAGTAATAATGTTCTCATTGTTTTTCTTTTAAACAGTTGTGATAATTAAAAGTTCGCTGTTTTCATTTTCAAAAAATATGCTTATTATTTCAGATAAAAAAAATTCATGTTAATTTGATTTTGTACCACCATGTTTTATTGACTTTTAGTCGATTCCACATGCGTAAATTAGGCTATTTCAATAGTATTTATCTGATGTGAAATTGACCTTTGGTCGATTCTACATGCAATTATTTGTTCTTTTAGGTGTAATTGCAGATGTAGAATTCATGCTATTTTGCATGACTTCAGTATCATGGGGATTTATTCTCAAAAAAGTTTCTTTGAATTTTTGACTGCATATACCCGTGCGGATAGTTAATATCAAAAAAAGAGATCATTATAATTAATCATCTGAGAAATAATAAGGTATGCTTTTTGATTTTCACTATCTTTGCAGCTATTTATAATTGAAAGATCTACATGGATAAACGAGATGAAATAAAACCTTATGGAGACCGGCAGGTTGATTTTGACCGGAGGTATCTTCAGATGGCGCGGATTTGGGCTGAGAATTCCTATTGCATCCGGAGGAAGGTGGGTGCGCTTATCGTGAAAAATAAAATGGTTATTTCTGACGGCTATAACGGCACACCTTCGGGGTTCGAGAATATTTGTGAGGATGAATCCGGTAAAACCAAGTCCTATGTTTTGCATGCAGAAGCAAATGCCATAACAAAGGTTGCAAAATCAAATAATAGCAGTGAAAATTCAACGTTATATATTACTGCGGCTCCCTGCATGGAGTGTTCAAAACTGATAATTCAGGCAGGAATAAGAAGAGTGGTGTATTTTGATCATTATCATAGTGAAGAGGGTGTTCAGTTGCTCCGGCGTGCAGGCATAGAACTTGTCCAGATGCAGGAATGAAAGCAAAAAATCATTTCACCCACGTTTTATTTTTTAAACTTAAGAATAGTTAACAATACTTGAATAGTAATTTACTTATTATATGAAATTCAGAATTAAAGCTTCTTCTGCATATTTACCCCTGATTTTTGCAATTGTACTTATCCTGGGAATGTTGATAGGTGTTAAGCTTTCAGATCATACCGGAGAAGGATCGATGTTTGTCTATCCCAAAACCGATAAACTTTCGGGTGTACTCAACTTTATCGAGATGGAGTATGTGGATTCCGTTTCAAAAGAAAAACTCGTTGAAGAAACTATTCCGTCGGTGTTAAAGAACCTTGATCCACATTCGGTCTATATTCCTGCTGAAGATCTGCAACGTGTTACCGAACCCCTTGAAGGGAATTTTGATGGGATAGGTATACAGTTCAACATGCTTAATGATACTGTTGTAGTGATACAGACAATTTCAGGCGGCCCGTCCGAAAGGGTTGGAATAATGCCCGGCGACCGCATTGTTACAATCAATGACACTGTTGTTGCCGGCGTGGATATGCCCGATGAGGCGGTTATCAAGCGGCTTAAAGGATTGCGTGGCACCACCGTGGAAGTAGGTGTAAAACGGCAGTTTATGCCCGGCACCATGGAGTTTGAAATAACCCGCGATCGCATTCCCTTATATAGTGTGGATGTTTCCTATATGATCAATGAAGACATTGGATACATTAAGATAAGCCAGTTCTCAAGAACAACGTTCCGTGAATACATGGAAGCAGCTGAGAAACTTAATTCGAGGGGGATGAAAAAGCTTATACTCGATCTCAGGGGTAATGGTGGAGGCTATATGGACCAGGCAACGAATATTGCCGACCAGTTCCTGGGAGAAGGTAAACTCATTGTATATACAGAAGGCCGTTCCAGTCCCCGCGCCGATGTATATGCCACTTCAAAAGGAATTAACCATGACACAGAGTTATTGGTGCTTATTGATGAGTGGAGCGCTTCGGCAAGTGAGATCATTGCAGGTGCTGTGCAGGATAATGACAGGGGGATAATAGTCGGACGCCGTTCGTTCGGGAAAGGCCTGGTGCAGAACCAGACCATGTTTTCGGATGGATCGGCTCTGCGCCTTACGGTTGCACGTTATTATACCCCCACCGGGAGGAGCATACAAAAGCCCTATGATCCGGGTTCGGATGAATATTTCAATGATTTGGACCAAAGATTCTTACATGGAGAATTTGATATCGAGGACAGCATAAAATTTGATGACTCACTAAAGTATACAACACCCGAAGGTAAGGTAGTATATGGAGGGGGCGGTATTATGCCCGATGTATTTATTTCCCGCGATACAATTGGATTAACCGATTATTATAGTGAGGTTGCCAGACGGGGACTGGTTTACAGATTTGCCTTCGATTATTCCGATCGTAACAGATCTGTGCTTGCGGAGTTGGATAATGTTGATGATATAAACCAACATCTCGAAAAACAGGAATTGATGAGCAGTTTTACCGACTTTGCAGCAAATCAGGGGGTTGAGCGGAACAACGACCAGATTATCAGGTCAAAAGAGATTATACATACTCAGTTAAAGGCCTATATTGCCCGAAATATAATTGATAATGAAGGGTTCTATCCTATAATAGGAGAGATAGATGATGCTTTGAAAAGATCAGTTAATATACTTCAGGAAGAAGCGGATATAGAAATGATAACCCGGAAATAATCCTTAAACCCTGACATCTGTTATTGGTAATGCTCTCTCAGAGCTTTGTCTTAAGGCCTTGTACGATTGGTAGATAGGCCGATTTAGCGATTTTTTTAGAATTTTTTTTAGGTTTTTTATTCCTGGTTTAAACCTTTCCTGTTTCGGTCAGTCAAAAGGTCAGAAACAACAGGAAAGTAATTAATCACTTAAATTTTATAATTATGAAACTTTGGAATATCAAATCAGTTGTTATTATTGCCGTGACCCTTTTGATGGCAACCGGACTGGATGCTGTTGCACAGAGAGGCAGGGGAATGGACAGAAGAGGAGGAATGGAGCAGGTTTGCCCTAATATACCTGCTCTTACCGAGGAACAGAGGCAGGAAATAATGGAGTTGCGGACTGCTCATCTTAAAGAGATGCAGTCATATCGTGACCAGATTGACATTAACCGGGCTGAATACCGTGCATTGATGAGAGGCGACAGAACCGATATGGCAGCTATAAATGCTAATATCGATGAAAGGGCTGAAATACGGAGCCTGATGGGAAAAAAACAAGCAGGGCATCATCAGGCAATAAGGAGTTTGCTGACCGAAGAACAGAAAGTATGGTTTGATGCTGCACCCAGGGGAGGTTTCGGTCGTGGTGCAGGCATGAGGCAGGCAGCACCGGGTAGAAGGGGCGCAGGAATGAACCGCGCAGTGCCAGGTGCAAGAGGACAGGGCATCATGAGAAATCAGCCCGGATCCAGGCGTGGTTTTTAGTGATATATAATATTGGTCAGGCAGAAAAGAGACTGTAACGGATTCTTCCAGGAAAACGGAACAGTCTTTTTTTGTTGCTCCAACCTTATGACTTGATTATGCATACTGCACTCCCAGGATGCTGAAAAGCAGATCGAAATCTTCCGTGAAAGCTATGCTCTGGAGGCTACGGGCGAACTGCAGAAATCGATTGAAGTGCTTAGGACAATATATGACTAAAAATCATATGAAATCAATCTTCGCATTGGATGGCTGACCTATTTATCAGGTTCGTTCATTGAATCCACTTCATATTATAACCGTGCCATAACCATTATGCCTTATGCCATCGAACCACGGCTCGGTGCCGTGTATCCTCTTTCTGCCATGGGCAACTGGGATCAGGTTTATCTGGTCATAAATCAGTTATATTTTATTTATGCTTAACTTTGCAGGTGCTGGCGTACTGTTATATTTTATGAAGTAAAACGGATGTTAGTCCCTGATAGATCTGATCACGTTTAAGTGAATAGGCAAGAATGATATTAATCATTAGTACTTACTGTATGAAGTATGTAATTTCGCCCGTAATACTATAAAAATATATTATGTCTGATAACCCGGAAAAAAAATTTCCTGCAGAATTCCCCCCGGTATCTACTGAACAATGGGAAGAAGTGATAAGAAAGGACCTCAAGGGGGCCGATTATGAGAAAAAGCTTATCTGGAACACACTGGAAGGTATTCCCCTTCGGCCGTATTACCGGTCCGGGGACATTGAAAACCTTGACCATTTGAAATCTGCTCCCGGAGAATTCCCTTTTATAAGAGGCAAGAAAAAGAATTCTGGCGACTGGCTGGTGAGGCAGGATTTTTATGTTAAAGATCGCGTGTCTGCCAATACCAAAGCCATTGATGCACTTATGAAGGGAGCAACATCGATTGGTTTTGTAATGGATAGAAGCAGTAACATTACTGCCGGTGATATTCCTGACCTGATCAAGGATATATGCCTTGCCTCAGCAGAGGTAAATTTCATCTTCTCAAATCCTCCGGTCGATCTTCCCGGGGTTATTTACATGGAAAACATCTCCAGGGGCGGAACAGATTCTGAGGTTCACGGATCCCTGGCTTATGATCCGATGGGTGTATTATTTACCACCGGGAATTATCCTGAAGGAGGAGAAGAGAAAGCATTTGATACTGCCGCATCCCTGGTTGAAACTGCCGGTAAGCTTCCAAATTTTACGGTTATTGAGGTAAATGCCTCGGTTTTTCACAATGCAGGCGGGTCTGCCGTTGAGGAACTTGCATTTGCCTTATCATCTGCAGCCGGTTATCTTGAGAGGCTCACCGCTAAAGGGATTTCTGCCGAACAGGCTGCTGAAAAGATCAGGTTCACCTTTGCAACCGGAAGGAACTATTTCATGGAGATTGCAAAGTACAGGGCGGCCAGGTACCTTTGGTCCAAAATGCTTGAGGCCTGGGATGTTGGTCCCGGAACGGCAGGAAAACTGTTCATTCATGCAGTTACCTCTGCCTGGAACAAAACCATATATGATCCCTATGTTAACATGCTGCGCTCAACCACCGAGGCAATGTCTGCCGTACTTGGAGGTGCCGATTCACTGGCTGTCGATCCTTTTGACAAGACGTTTAAAAGGGACGGATCGCTGTTCTCGGAACGAATAGCCCGTAATACGCAGCTGGTATTGAAAGAGGAAGCCTATTTTGACAAGGTGGTTGATCCTGCCGGCGGTTCATATTATATTGAGTCACTTACTGGTGCTTTAATAGAAGAGGCATGGAAATTGTTTCTGGAAACAGATGAATCAGGGGGTATCGAAAAAGCATTCCGGCAGGGTTTTATCCAGGATAAGATAGGTTCAACTGCAGGTAAAAGAGATCAGTATATTGCCACCCGGCGTGATGTATTGCTCGGTACTAACCAGTACCCTAATCCTTCTGAAAGAGCACTGGATAAGATTGATCGGGGAGTAACATGGCCTGAACAACAGGTTGCGGAAAGCACCATCGCAACTCCCCTGAAGCTCTACCGCGGCGCCATGGCGTTTGAAGAGCTCAGGCTTAAAACGGAAAAGCATGCCGGAGGACCGCCAAAGGTGTTTCTGCTTACTTACGGGAATCTGACAATGCGTAAGGCCCGGGCAGGTTTCTCATCTGGGTTTTTCGGCTGCGCCGGATTTAAGATAATAGATAATCCTGGTTTTGAAGATCCCGCCGATGGTGCAAAAGCTGCATTGGCCGCTAATGCTGATATAGTAGTGATATGCAGTTCAGATCAGGAGTATCTGCAGATAGTACCTGCAATAACAAGCCAACTTGGAGGGAAGGCCATTCCGGTAATAGCCGGATACCCTAAAGAAAGCATGGATGGACTGAAAGCTGAAGGAATCAGGCACTTCATCCACGTCAGGGTCAATGTGCTGGAAACGCTTCAACAGTTTCAAAAAGAACTTGGAATAAAATAAAAAATATATAAGATGCCGGATTATAAAAAAATTAATATCCATTCTGTTAAAAGGCAAACCAGTGATTTTTCAGAGCAAGACAAAGAGATCAAAGCTGATGAAGACTGGATGACCACGGAACAGATACCGGTAAAACCTGTTTATACCGCCAAAGATCTGGAAGGTTTGGAGCATCTCTCCTATGCCGCCGGACTGCCACCTTATTTGAGAGGTCCTTATGCCACCATGTATGTCATGAGGCCATGGACCATCAGGCAGTACGCAGGTTTTTCCACTGCCGAGGAATCCAATGCTTTCTACCGGCGCAATCTTGCCGCAGGTCAAAAAGGATTGTCAATTGCCTTTGACCTGGCAACGCACAGGGGTTATGATTCGGACCATGAAAGGGTGGTTGGTGATGTCGGCAAGGCAGGGGTGGCTATTGACTCCATACTTGATATGAAGATCCTGTTTGATGAGATCCCGCTCGACGAGATGTCGGTCTCAATGACCATGAACGGGGCTGTTTTACCAGTGATGGCCTTTTATATCGTTGCCGGTCTTGAGCAGGGGGTCAGCCTCGACAAACTTACCGGCACCATACAGAATGATATTCTCAAAGAGTTCATGGTACGCAATACCTACATCTATCCTCCTGATTTCTCGATGCGGATTATAGCCGATATATTTGAATACACCTCCAAAAATATGCCCCGGTTCAATTCTATAAGTATTTCGGGATACCATATGCAGGAGGCTGGTGCTACTGCCGATATTGAGCTGGCTTATACTCTTGCTGACGGACTGGAATATTTGCGTGCCGGAGTGGATGCAGGAATGGATATCGATTCCTTTGCCCCCAGGCTCTCCTTTTTCTGGGGAATCGGGATGAATCATTTTATGGAGATTGCAAAGATGAGGGCTGCGAGGATGCTCTGGGCAAGAATAGTCAAGCAGTTCAATCCCAAAAACCCCAAGTCGCTGGCATTACGCACACATTCTCAAACCAGCGGATGGAGCCTTACCGAACAGGACCCTTACAATAATGTTCCCCGTACCTGCATAGAGGCGCTTGCTGCTGTTCTTGGCCATACTCAATCCCTTCATACCAATGCACTGGATGAGGCCATAGCTCTTCCAACTGATTTTTCAGCACGTATAGCACGTAATACCCAGATATACCTGCAGGAGGAAACTATGGTCACCCGTTCGGTCGATCCCTGGGGCGGATCCTATTATGTGGAGAAGCTCACACATGAAATTGCAGAAAAGGCATGGGAACGCATACAGGAAGTTGAAGAGCTTGGTGGAATGGCAAAAGCAATCGAAACAGGCATACCCAAAATGCGGATTGAAGAAGCTTCGGCCAGGAAACAAGCCAGGATAGATTCGGGCAGGGATATTATAGTCGGGGTAAACAGGTACAGGCTGGAAAAGGAGGATCCCCTGGAAATACTTGATGTTGACAATACCGCTGTGCGGGAGGCACAGTTAAAAAGACTTGATAAACTAAGGGCAGAAAGAAATCAGGATGAAGTAGAAAAGGCACTTGATGCGATCACAAAAGCCTGCATCAATGGCAAGGGTAACCTTCTTGAGCTGGCAGTTAAGGCCGCCTCCAAAAGGGCTACACTTGGTGAAATTTCTTATGCCTGTGAAAAAGCAACCGGGAGGTATAAAGCTGTGATACGATCAGTCTCAGGAATATATTCATCAGAGTCGGGAGATGACGCAACTTTCGATAAGGCCAGGCAGCTGGTAAAGGAATTTGCGAGCCGTGAGGGACGGCAGCCACGCATTATGATTGCCAAAATGGGTCAGGACGGCCATGACCGTGGAGCGAAAGTGGTCGCAACCGGTTATGCCGATATAGGTTTTGATGTAGATATCGGTCCCCTCTTCCAGACACCTGCCGAAGCAGCAAAACAAGCGGTTGAAAATGACGTCCATATATTGGGGGTATCCAGTCTAGCCGCCGGCCACAAAACTCTTGTGCCACAGGTTATGGAAGAATTGAAAAAACTGGGCAGGGATGATATTATGGTTATTGCCGGCGGGGTTATACCTTGACCGGATCATGAGTTTTTGTATACTGCCCGTGTAACGGCCATATTCGGACCGGGAACACGCC
>CAZFOO010000129.1:0-10136 GCA_964520585.1 uncultured Bacteroidales bacterium | reverse complement strand
AATAAACTCAGGATCTTCACGCTCTTGTCCCCGCAGGACGGGCATTAATGAGCTTCCCTGAAGTTTCTGGGGCTGGTGGCCGTTTATATTTTCAGGATATTCGATTCCTATGGCTTCCAGAATGGTAGGAAACAGATCAACAATATGTGCCGGCTTATGACTGATACTTCCCGCCTGAATTTTTGAAGGCCACCACATCAGCGCATGCACAAGAGCTCCTCCTTCGTGCCCGTACTGTTTAAAGTACCTGAAAGGTGTATTGCTGGCATTGGACCAGGCTGCGGACTGGCACCGGTAACCATCGGGGTGCCCCGGCGGATAATCAAAATCACTATTGGAATCATATGGACAGGCACCATTATCAGTTAAATAAATTATGATTGTGTTGTCCAGTTGGCCCTCATCTTCCAGTTTTTGCAAGACACGTCCTATGTTTTGATCCATATTGTCAATCATAGCTGCATAAACGGCCATCTCCAGATCAAGCTCATCTTTTTCCTCATCAGTCAGGTCATCCCAGGGGCGGTAGAGAGGAATCTTTGCCCTTCTTTCTTCATCTCCCCCGGGGTGCCCCCTGAACTCATTCACATTTGAAGAGGGTGGACTGAGTACCACATCTTCAGAAATCAGTCCCATCTCTTTAAGACGCAGGAAGCGTTCTACCCGTATCTGATCCCATCCCTTAAGATAGGAACCACGGTATTTGGCAATATCTTCGGGCCTTGCCTGTAAGGGGTAATGCGGAGCATGATACCCTAAAAACAAAAAAAATGGTTGATCACGGCTTACAGGTTCATCCAGCCATCTCAAAGCATTGTCCGTTGCCGCATCCTCTTTGTGGAAGGGCTTTTTTTCATGGTAAATCTGATCAATAACCACTTCTTCACCATTTAAAATAAATGGCCTTTGAAATTCCCCGGACGGTGGCTCAAAATACTCAGTGGTAGCCCAGAAGGTCAGTGACCTGTCATTCACACTGGCTGCGTAAGCCCTCTCCGGCACCCAGTTCATAAAATGTTCCTTACCTGAATGTATAGCATAGTAACCCTGGTCGCGCAGGATTTGAACAAAGTTAACGGCACGGTCACCACCCTGGTATAGTCCGGTAAAAAGGGCAGATCTGGAAGGTTCACATTTTGCTCCTGAATAGAAACGGGAAAACCGTATCCCCTCATATCCAAGCTTATCAATGTTAGGTGTATTGATCTCCGAACCAAAACAACCAACATCTGAGTAACCGGCATCATCCGACATAATTACAATTATATTGGGCATCTGATTATCAGTTTTCTCCGCAGTGCAAGAAACCACTCCCGCCCCCAAAGCAAGCACAGCCAATGTATTCGATGAAATTCTTTTCATATTGTTTCTTTTATATTAAAGGAAAGCAATCTTAGTTATCCTGGTAAACCCTGACATAGTCAATCTCATATTTTACCGGAAACTCAGTTCCTGAGGGATCACCCCCGTTGGAGCCAATAGCAAGATTAAGGAGGATATAATGAGGCTGGAGAAAGGGATTGAAACCGTCGGGATTTATTGTTTCTGCTACCGGTACAGAATTCAGTAAAACATCATCAAGATAAAGACTTATTGACTCCTCATCCCAGCACATTCTCCAGATATGGAACTTATCTGCCCAATCAGGATCGGCAGCCAGAAAATCCACAAGCGGTATTTTGCGGTCAACCCATTCAGGAGTTCTTTTATCGGCCGACAACCAGGCAAAATTTGCAAGAATTGTGGGAACTCCATTAACACGATATAATTCCATAATATCTATCTCACCATTTGCCGGCCACCGCCTCTCAACACCCAGTGTCCATATTGCCGGCCAGTATCCCGTTACAGTATCAATTCTGGCCCGTATCTCAAACCTGCCGAATTGCCATTCATGCAGTCCCCTGGTGTTAATGCTCGATGAAGTATATTCAGCATACTCAGCTGCGCGCCAGTCCGCGCTGCCAGGATCATAACCAGGATTCTCAACTTTCTCCCTGCGTCCTTCAATAACCAGCAGTCCACCGGTCACAGAGGCATTATCCTCCTGGTAAAACTGCAATTCCCTGTTTCTTACAAGGCCGTTTTCATGTTTCCATCTGGAGGGATCAGGTTTGCCTTCATTGTTGAACTCCTCGTTCCAAACGAGTTTCATGCCCGGTATTTCAGCCGGGGGATTATGATCGGGTTTATAGAGATCAACCCGGTCTTTTACCGAACATGACATGCATATTGTGGCCAACAGGCCGGTGAAAATCAGAAATCTCATTATTATTAATTTGAGTTTACTATCTCCTGTAATCCGGATTATTGGGTAAAATACCCAGGCTTCCGAGAAAATCAGTGCATGCAGCTGCAACACTATAATTCTGATTTTCCACGGCACGGACAGCCTTTACAGTTTCGATAAACGGTTCTTTATTTGTAATATATAACAGGTAGTTAATCGCCATTAAGGAAATATAGAAGTTCTCATCAGAACAGAATTCAGCAAGTTTTGATTCTGCCCGGTTGTTGTTAAAAACCTCATAAGCAATGGCAGATGCAGTAACGGCTACGGGAGGATAAGAGTCATTCATCGCATTTATGATTTTATCAGAATGCGGAATGAGGTCGCCGGACCTTTGGCTCCTCAACCCTATCATAGCCCAGTAGCGGATTATCTTATTGGGGTTCCCAAGAAAGCTGATTTGTTTTTCAGTAACATCATCACCTCTTAAACCGGCCAGTGAAGCAACTTCAAGAATTTTCTCCAGTGGATAATCATTCTCATCATCACGAAATTCATAAGCTGTTGTGGCTTCAGAAAGCAATCCGATTTCGTATTCGGGAAGAAACATAACATCACGGGATTGAAGAATTTCTTCATTCATAAGGTTTCTCATCTTTTCAATCACCGGTTTATGTTCGGGATCTTCAGCAAGGTTTTCGGTTTCCCACAAGTCGTTTTCGATATCGAATAAAAATTCGGCGGGACGGCTTTTAAATAAGCTTGCTTGTAGTGAATTAAGCTTACCATCCGCCAGGTCATTCCTCATCTGCTGCTTGATTTCCCCTATTTCCATATAACGGATGTAACGCGCCTCGGGCATGAACGGCATATAATTACGCGAATAAACATATTTACCATCGGTTACACTCCTTATCATATCAATACCATTGTCAGAACGGTCAGAAGAAAGATGCAGGTGTCCGACAGGTTTCGAACGTTGTTCTCCAATAAATGGCCGTCCATTAAGATGATCAGGAATTTTCCCGCCTGCAATACTAAGAATGGTTGGTGCAAGATCGGTGAAATCAATAAGTTCGTCAGTCACAACACCACCTGTTCCCCAGGGCGATAAGTGTTTATACATATCCGGAAACCAGATAATAAAAGGCACCCGGTATCCGTAATTAATGCCATTGGTTTTACCCCGGGGCATTCCCTCTCCGTGATCGGCATAAAAGAAAATGATGGTGCTATCCTTAAGGTTATCTTCTTCCAAACGGTTCAGCAGTTCGCCAATCCGGTTGTCCGTGAGCTTTATTGAATTGTAAACCCTTGCAAACTGTTTCCGCATTTCCGGGCTGTCTAGGTAAAAGGGCGGGATTTCATATTCATTATCGCCAATCCGCTCTTCCGGAGCAAGGTGTTCGAGCACATTTTCCAGGTACCAGTCGTAGGTTTCCGTCATAGTACGGGACTGGTGAGACTCATTATAATTGAAAACCGCAAAAAACGGCTGTCCTGGCTTACGATCCCACCATCCGGCTTTATTGGAACTCTCGGTCCAGGCTTCGGTGATGAATTCATTTTCTCCGGCAACGTTATAATCGGTTTTAACGTTATTGGTAGTATAGTAACCTTCTTTTTGCAGATAAAAAGGAAACCCTTTAATAAAATCAGGAATGGAATACTTGCTCCTGTGATTTCCGGTTCCTGTTCTGTATGTCTTCACACCGGTAATGATGGCGGTCCGGCTGGGAGAGCATACCGTTCCGGTTGAAAAGGCATTGGTAAACCTTACTCCTTCTTCTGCCAGCCTGTCAATAATGGGAGTATCAGCATCTTTATCACCATAAGAACCGATGAACTGGGGAGAAGTATCTTCAATGGTAACCCAGAGGATATTTGGCTTCGGCTGCTCGTTTTGATCATCAGCCTGAAGAACACAGGAAAGAAAAAGAGGTGCGTTTGCAAGTGCAAATACCAGGGTTTTATTCATAATTATCGATTTATTAAAGTTTATAACTATTTCACCTAACATTTAAAATCCAGCAGGGCATATTCCGATCATCTTCCTTTATATTCAGGATTCAGTTCGGTTGGAACAGGTGCATCAATTTCTTCTCTCCACTTTTCAAGCATCGTAAGTAACTCCTTCAATTTATCCGGGTTAGAATCGGCCAGATTATTTTTCTCACCAATATCTTCTTTTAGATTGTACAATTCAATGTCATTGTATTCAAAGTACTGGATCAGTTTCCAGTCACCGAACCTCACCGCTGAGCCCGGCCGGGTCCGGAAAAGAGGATCCTGAGTAGGGTCTCCCTCTTTCTGATATGCTTCCAGGTAGACAGGGAAATGCCAGTACAATGGTCTTGTTTCTATTGTTCCTTTTGCTGACAATAACGGCATAAGACTTTCCCCGTCAAAAACCTTATCTGTGGGTTTTGCAATACCAGCAACCTCCAGTAAGGTGGGAAAGAAATCAAGCATTGTAACCGGAACATCTGAACTCACACCGGCAGGAATATTACCCTTCCAGTAAACAAACATCGGCACACGAATTCCTCCCTCGTAATAGGATCCTTTTCCCGAACGCAGAGGTAATTGTTTGGTTACACCGTAATGTCCACCATTATCGGAAATGAACAGGATGAAGGTGTTATCCAGTTTTCCCGAATTTTTCATCGTAGATATCAATCTCCCGATTTGAATATCAAGATTTTCAATCATTGTGGCATAATCAGCATTGTTCTGTCCCTTCCAGGGGGACTTATTTTTATATTTGGGCAGTAAATCGTGTACGGGATGAATGGGGGTGTGAACAGCATAAGGTGAATAATTAAGAAACAAGGGTCTATCTTTAATGGTTTTTATAAACTCCAGGGTTTTATCCATGATTAAATTTGTCAGATAGTAATCTTCCGATGGAGCCTCAAGAGGGACAAGTTTATATGGCGGATAATAGCTGCCGGGATTACCGGATTCACGGCCTCCTATGTTAACATCAAAACCATGTTTTGCGGGATCATCACTCACATGCCATTTGCCGGCATGGCAGGTTGCATATCCTGCTTTCTGAAGCGCTTCGGCAAATGTATAATGGTCCCCTGGCAAAAGAGTCCTGTTTTCTGTAGGGATAAGTTTGCGGTCCTCACTTCTGCCCCTTTCAGAAGACATAACCGTATAAATCCCATGGCGCGGTGTCCACTGACCAGTCAGCATAGAAGCCCGGCTGGGAGCACAGTTGGAGGCTGAAGCGTAAGCATTTGTAAAGATCATACCCCCGGCGGCAAGCGCATCCAGGTTGGGTGTTTCATAAAACTCCGATCCCATGAATCCTACATCACGCCATCCCATATCATCTATATTAATCAGAATAATGTTGGGTTTCTGTTGAGCAATGGCAGCACTGCTTATTAAGACTGACAAAAAAAATGGCTTTTTAAATGAAATCATACGGAATATTTTTATTGTAAAAGGTACATGGCATTACTGACCGGAGGTTCTTGCTTTTTGCTCCACAAAATAAGGCTGAAAAGTATATGATGATTGTTCTGCCCACGGCACATTCATTTCCGGTAAATGCTTATGAAGCTCATTTTTTATTTCCAGGTATTCTTCATTATCCGCAATGTTGTACCATTCATTTGGATCTTTTGTGTGGTCATACAATTCTTCACTTCCATCTTCATACTGAATGTACCTGAATGTTGACGATCTCAATCCGTGGTTTTGCATTCCAAAAGTAGTGATCGCATAATTTTCATTAACGCTATTTTCAGATGTAATGGCCGGAATAAGTGATGAGCCTTCATTACGATCATAAGCAGGCAACCCGCACATCTCGAGTAGCGTGGGATAAATGGAAAGCATTTCAACAGGCTCGTTAATTTTTTTCCCTTTTGGAATATTTGGAGCAGCGAATATCAAAGGTGCTTTGGTCGCTTCCTCCCACAGGCTGTGTTTGGCAAATGTACCTTTTTCGCCCAACCGGTAACCATGATCTGACCAAAGAACAATAACCGTATTATCGGCATATTTACTTTCTTTCAATGCTTGCAAAACCCTTCCAACCTGGTGATCTACAAAGCTGATACAAGCCAGGTAAGCCTGGATAATGTTACTCCACTCATTGTTCTCGATTGCCCAACCGGTAGATGGCATCATTGGCAGGTCGTTGATTTGCATAGCAATATCAGGCACGTCATCTAAGTCATTTGCAAGATAGGGCGTCATCATTTTTAAATCTTTGACCGGATGCATGTCAAACCACTTTTGAGGCACATACCATGGCACATGTGGACGCAGGAATCCAACACTAAGAAAAAACGGCTTGTCATAGTCTCTTTGCAGTCGTTCAATCACCCAACTGGCAGATTCATAATCGGGCATCAGCGAATCAGCCTCAGGATATGCTCCCCAATCGGTGCTGGTGCGGCCATATTTTGAACGATCTGACGTTCCAATTCCATCCCAGACAAACCTTTCGTCTGGGACAGGACCAAAACCCGGATGCCTGCCGCCTGATTCATCGAACAATCCCCTGGGAGCATGATGATGAAATAATTTGCCTATCCCCATGGTGTGGTAACCATGATTTTTAAAATACTCCGGTAAAAAGATGATATCCTTTGTGGCTTCATTTGCATTTTTAATCTCGTCGTCATCAATCATTCCGTATATCCCTGTTGTTGAAGGCCTTAATCCCGTCATCATTGATGCTCTGGAAGGACCACAAAGCGGTGCCTGGCAGTGGGCATTGGTAAATAAAACCCCCTGTGAAGCCAGTTGATCAATATGTGGTGTTTTGGCGTTTGTATGACCATTCATGCAACCCAGCCAGTCGTTTAAATCATCTATGGAAATAAATAATACGTTAGGCTTATCTGCTTTTTTGGTCCTGATTGGGTTGCAATATGCCAGTATCATGACCAATAACGATGTAACTCCGGTTATTAAGAGGTTTTTATTAAAAAAACTTAAGCTCATTGATTTTTATTTATTGAAATTATTATATCCCGAAACATATATTATTTAACCATAGGGTCTTCCTCAGACTCATCAATTACCTCCTGATCATACTTTCCTGGCCTGGGCCACTGCCGGTTAGGTAAGGGGTCTCCTGTTACCCTGTGAAATTCATCAGGAGTCCGCGTTTCAGGTATCTGATCATTTGTTTCATCCATAAATTCTTTCATAACTTTTCGCATTCTTTCCAGCTCCCCTGCATAATCAGGATCTTTAGCCAGGTTATCTAGTTCAAAAGGATCATCTTCAAGATCATATAGTTCCTCCTCAGGAGTCGGACTTATAAATACATTCATCTGGGCTTCGGTAAGTTCTCCCGCTTCCTTTAACTCAAGCATCTTCTCAAATGTCATGCTATTCAAAGCATCTGCCGGAGGAGTATTGGGAAGGTCAGGATAAAAATTCCGGATATATTTATATCTTTTGTCACGCACGGCACGGTACATCCTTTCATGATCATGCCAATGTGCCTGGGCAAAAATATATTCCCTGATTTCCTTTTCCGGATCTTTAAGGACCGGGCTGAAATCTTTACCAACAAAAGTCTCTCCCGGTTCTATACCGGAAATCCTTAAGAATGTAGGAGCTATATCAACAGCGCTCACCAGTGATGAGGAAACAGTGCCGGGTTTTACCACAGCCGGCCATTGCAAAATAAACGGCGTCTTTATGCCTCCTTCATACATTGTTGTCTTATCACGCGGAAACGGGCGGCCATTATCGCTTATAAACAAAACAACAGTGTTTTCCATGATGCCTTGCCTTTCAAGTTCATCCAGTATCTGACCTATATATTCATCCATTCTTGATATCTCATCATAGTAAAGAGCAAAGTCTTTTCTGACCTCTGGCTCATCGGGCATGTAAGGGGGAATAACAGCATCACCGGGACTATGTGGCTCAGATATAATGTTCTCCTGATAGGGCCTGTGCGGATCATTGGCGGCAAGCCATAAAAAGAAAGGCTTATCGGCAGGTCTATGATTCAGAGTATGACTCCACAGGTGACAACCGCTGTTATCATTTGGAGGCAAATCGGGAGTTTCTCCCTCTTCGGCCGCTTCCATAAAGGCCTTTCCGGAAGCCAGAAAATCAAACCTGTCCATTATAGCATTGCCCATATGCCACTTTCCTGACTGTGCGGTCCAATATCCGGCATCCCTTAATTTCTCAACAAAGGTGATCTTGTCAGCCGGAATTGGCCAGTGCAGCTGTTCAGCATCAGTCTGGTGCGGATACATTCCCGTGATAAGGCTTGCCCTGGAAGGACTGCATGAACTTGTAGTAAGAAATGCATTCGTAAATCTAATCCCATTTTCGGCAAGCCGGTCAATGTTTGGAGTACGGATATCAGGGTGGCCATAGGCGCCGCTGTCATCCCAGTTCATATCATCGGCAATGATAAAAACTATATTTGGTCTGGAAGGAAAACTATCCTCTTCAGCTTTTTGATCACAAGAAACCACATGTAATAAACTCATTCCCAATAAAGGAATCCCGAGTTTCAACCCATTATTCTGACCTGATAAAAAAGATATGTTATGCTTCATAATTCAAAATTTGTTTAAGACTTAGTTGAACTCAGCGTCATTATTACAGGAGTAGGGCAATTAACAACTGCAAATGACTTATCTGAATTTTTCCACATATTCAAGAAATTCCCTTGCCTTGGCATCAAGATTTTCAATAGATCCTCCACCTTCGAGTACTTCACACATTTCATAGGCAATATATCCCTGGTATCCTATTTCTTTCAGTGCACTAAAGAAAGTCTCATAATCGATGATTCCACTTCCCATCGATGTTGCCCTTATAACCGGCTTGTCGGCCACATAGTTTGTCAAATGGTTTTCGTAGCTGAACCTTGGCATTGATATGTAATCTGCAGCAATACTTAGTACAATATAGGGTTCTAACTTAAGAACGGATTCTCTTATTTCCTCTTTGGATAATTCCATCAGCGAAGGCACCCATGCATCCCAGCCAGCCATTACGTTAGGCATGTTTATCTCCTGCAGCATCCAGTACATGGCATCATGGTGCAGTGAAATATCGTGATGATTTTGTATAGCGAGAGTAACTCCATATTTTTCAGCTTCACGGGCCGCAAGCTTTATACCTTCAAGAACTGTAGCATATTGCACATCATAGGGAATACCCGGTCTTTCATAACCGGTAAAGATACGTATCAGATCCGTACCCAGATCACTTGCAAGCTCCGCCATCCGGCCTATATATGCAGCATGTATTTCATTATGCGGAATCCCGGGTTTATCCATGCCGGCAGTAAAATCGGAATAACCCGCAAGTCCAACCAGTGTTAGTCCAAGATCTTCTATTTTCTGCCTGAGCCTTGCACGTTCCGCTTTGTCATAATCGAGCGGGGACAAGTGTGGACGTTTTGCCATGATCAGCACTCCGTCATAACCAAGTTCTGCAGCTTTTTCAAGAAATTCGTCAACAGTCAGCCTTGCCTGTCCCCGCCACAATCCGGCATATCCTATGGAATGCAGACAGGTCTTTACTTCAAAATCACCGGCATTACCTGTAGGACGCGGCTGACCATGCACTTCTGCTCCAAAATAAATAAATGCGACTGAAAAAAGGAAAACTAGCTTTTTCATAACTTTAAATTATATTTAATATAGATTTCATTAGTGTTGCGTTGTTTTTCAAAAAACTAATATAAATTAACTTAGCTTGTTAAATTTTTAAACTTAAAAATATTAATGAACTGTTGAATTTCAGGAACACAAAATTTTTTACAAGCAAGATACCATGACGTATAATTTTATATTATTGAAAATATTTATGAATTAATGTGGTAAGAGTACTTTTCCGACGAATATTTTTTCATAAGCCATTTTGCAGTGCCAGGAACAGTGCCCTGTAATAA
>CAZFOO010000128.1:0-10149 GCA_964520585.1 uncultured Bacteroidales bacterium | reverse complement strand
CAATCCGCAATAACAATCCGCACTCTCACAAACAGAAATAATAAATATTAAAGAATTATATTCCTGGAGCAAATGCCTTTATAAGGGATGTTACAGGAGTGTATCCCTTATCAGCTAATGCTTGAAAATATCTAACCTAAAGGGATCCAGCAGGGGCAATGACCATATTGGATATTTCGGAGAATATGTCCCGAATTATCCACCACATACGTATCGTTTATTATTGTTGTTATTTTTAACTACAAAAATAAATATTTTGTGTATTTGCATTATGATATTTAAGGAATTACATAACAGCATGATATCAACTGTTTTGAAAGCATCGCTCTGAAGTATTACCCTGTAAAACTATGCCAGCAAATCCCTGCAATAATCGGTGCATCTCATAACCTCATCAACTGCATTACTTCCATCAGGTATCCGGTATTCCAGCTCGATATCAGCAGTAATCGGCCATCCTTTGTCTTTTATAAGGTTTAATATATCTCCCAACGGAGTGGTTCCTTCCCCGAAAGGCATATTGGAATCGGCAGGATTTGCATTGGGACCTGTCTTATCCTTAATATGCAGACTTGCAATCCTGTCATGTAGTTTTTCAATTATTCCGTTGGGATGCTTTCCTGTCGCTCCCCAGTAATGGCCAACATCAAGGTTCAGCATAAGATTTTTACCAAAGGCCAGATGCTCCTCAAAACTAAATCCGGGCTGACCGGGCTGGCCGTGATTATGCATTATAGCATACATGTTATGTTTTTCTGCAAAAGGAGCCATCCTTTTTGCATTTTCTATTCCGATTTCAAAAGTGATTCCCCTGGAGCCAAGGGTTTTGGCAACAGTGAAAGCATAATCAATCTCTTCGTCCGTCCAGTCAGGGCGGCCCAGCTTAGTTATATCGATATTAACTCCTGCATCATTATACATCTTTCGTATTTCCCTGAATTTATCCATGGAAACCGATGTCCGCCAATCACGTAATTCTTCATTATATTTTTGCCGCATCTCCCTCAATATGAGCCTTTGCTCATCGGTTATCTCTTCATCCCTTGCATAAACCGGTCCCTGATATTTGGGCACACCTGCGTATTCTTCAACCGGACCTCCCATAAGCTCAACAGATGAAAGTCCGGCATACTTTACCCAATCGAGAATTGCCCTCACACCCCCCGGTATACTGCGGTAACTGTATGATATCACACCAAGTGTGACTCCGTTTGCAGAGGATCTGAATGCAGGCAGGGAATTATTTCCGAAAGCCATACTGCCGGCTCCGGGAAGAAAGCTTAGTCCCGCGAATGCAGCAGCGCTGCCAAGGAATTTCCGCCTTGAAATATTACTTTTTGATTGATTGTTGGTTCGCATAATAGATTTTTTAGGATTGGATTATTGGTGGTTTCTTTTGGACTTGATGTAATTAATTTCTTAATTAAATGATTATAGCTGGTCCCCTTTGGATTTGACGTAATTGATTTCTTTATCAAATAAATATTACTGTTTTCCTTTGGATTTGACGTAATTGATTTCTTTATCAAATAAATATTACTGGTCTCCTTTGGATTTGATTCATTTGATTTCTTTAAAATTGATGATCGTTGTTTCTATACTGGAAAAATACAAAAAATTGTTACCAAATAAAAGATTTCAGGATTAAATATTATCGGGGACAAAGGTCATCTTCACGGGGAGGCCTTTCCCGGGTTCCACGAGGAAGTTATCAATATTAAGCTGCAATTCAATTTGTTCATATTCTGAAGCATTGTTAATATAAATGGAAATATTGCGATATCCTCCGGCAGGTACTGTTGTCTTCCTGAAAAACTCAAACTCAGGATTATTACCGCTCCCCTTCGATATCTCCAGGGGAATATCGGTTGGATTAAAAAGAGTGATTCCGTAACTACCCCTGTGGCGGGTAACTGACTTTACTTCGAGTGACTTATTAAAAAGGGCATCCAGGTACTCCTCGCGCGCTACAAGCTTATCATCAAAGTACACAGCGGTGCGCCCGGCAAAAAGCGCCTCTCTGACAGCCTCGCTGGTTCTTTCTGTTGCAAAAACCAAAGTCATTGGTCTCCTCTCGCCCATCGAAATATCATAGTCCATTCCAATAGGATTATGAATATCGGTAGTGCCAATCATGGTAAGACCCTTTTCAAGGCACCACCGGTGAGCTTCCGGATAGTATGACCGGGAGTTTACCACTTCAATTCCATGCATCATATCATTCTCAAAAAGCCAGGTATGCTCATCAAACCAAAGAGTTGTATCAGGCTGCTGACGATCCCAGCCCGGATGGTTCCAGAATATAAAAGCATTCTGCTCCCTTGCTGCCCTCATAGCGTCCCGCCAGTCCTCTAAATCAACTGAATTTGCATCCTCAAGAAAAACGGCATTGAAGTGACCAGGTGGCATAGCACGAGTAATTTCAGTTCCATGTACAAGCAAAACCCCGAGCGGTTCGGAAAGGGGCTTAGCAATTTCATAAGCCCTGTTGTGGTCTGAAATAACATCTTTACTAAAAGGCCTGTATTCAATATGATCAGTTATAGATATAACATCCAGTCCCTCTCTCCAGGCTTCTTCTACTCGTACTGTGGGCCAGACCCGGCCATCTGAAAAAACAGTGTGCATATGTGGGTCATATTTCAGGGTTACATAACCCGGGATGTCGGGTATTCTGATGGTATCGCGCACCTGCGCTTTCCCTGAAATATAAGTTCCCAGTAAAATAAGAATAACGGCTGAAAATCTTTTTATCATGGCATGTGATTTTATTTTACAGGGTAAATATATAACACTTTGGTAATACACGGTAAATATTTTCACCATTGTTTACAGAATTAATAATTATTTAATTTATCTTGTCTTTTGCTTATTGCCTGTCAATATTTCTATTTTAAAAACAAAAATATGTTAAAATGCGATCATTCATAAATCTGATTACAGCTATTTTATTACTGATCCTGTCATCATGCACACCAAATAAAGAGAATGATGCAACAGACGACAAGTTATTTGAAGGTTTTATCGCCCCCCCGGCTGAGGCCCGCCCGTTTGTTCGTTGGTGGTGGAACGGTAACCATATAACTGCTGATGAGATAATTCGGCAACTGGATGTTTTGAAAGATGCAGGAATAGGTGGTATCGAAATAAACCCGATTGCAATGCCGGAGGAGGCAAAAGATATAGGAACCAGTCCCCTTGTCTGGTTAAGCAGTGAGTGGAATGAAATGCTTGTTCTTGCAGCAGAAGAAGCAAAAAAAAGAGGAATGATAAGCGACCTGATAGTAGGTTCGGGCTGGCCGTTCGGCGGCGAGTTTGTGCAGGAGGATGAAACGATACAAAGGATCATGAGTCATAAATTACCCGTATCAGGGGGAGAGATTATCAGTGAGGACAAAGAGAGCCTTTATGAAAAACTGCGCGAATCTCTGGATATGAGAGTACTCAGATACCATTCAAAAAGTTACCAGGTAAATTTTATTCGATTGGTGCCCCGCAATATAAACAGCACTTCAGAAATAATTGATCTTACTGGCAGTTACAGGGATAAGGGCAGGCTTGAATATAAGGTTCCCCCCGGCAATTATGAACTTATCTTCGGAATACTTGAAAAAAGTGTGCGCGAGGTAATGCATGGTGCCCCTGGCGCAGCCGGTCCAGTCATGGATCATTATAAAAGCGATATTACCATTGCATATCTAAACCGCCTGAAGAATATCAGTGAAGATACCGGAATACCCCTCAATCAACTTATAAGAGCCCTTTTCTGCGACAGCATTGAACTGGGGGGATCAAACTGGACAGATGGATTTGAAGATATTTTCTTTCAAAATTACAAATACCGGCTCGAACCATATTTTCCATTTATCTTTTACAATCCCTATGACGGCTACCAGAGCGATGATTTTCCTGGCGAATTCCAGGATACATTAGCAAGGGTCAGGTATGACTACAATAACTTGCTGGTGAAAGTTTTCAATGATAATTTTACCCGTGTTTTCCATGATTTCTGCACTGAAAATAATTTGCTTTGCCGTTATCAGGCTTACGGAACTCCACTACTTATGGGCATTATGGAAGGTAACCTGATACCTGATATACCTGAGAGCAATAACTGGATTTATTCAGCCGATATGACCTCCGATGAGTGGCAGTGGAACCAGGGGCACGGTTACATGATTTGGAATATGTATGCTTCATCGGCAGGACATCTTATGGACAGGCGGATCATAAGTAATGAATCGATGACAAATACACGCGGCGTTTTTAAAACCTCCCTGGATGAGATCAAGCAGCATGATGATATGAATTTCATAACAGGCATGAACCACGCCGTGCTGCACGGATACAATTACTCCCCTACTGAAGCCGGATTTCCCGGATGGGTGAGATATGGCTCCTATTTCAGCGAACAAAATACATGGTGGCCATATTTCAGTAAATGGGCGGATTATAACGCCCGGCTTTCCTGGGTTTTCCAACAATCCAGTCCGGTAAAAAAAATTGCGGTACTGGCTCCCACCGGGGACATATGGACGCGGAAAGGATTGACCAGGGAACCCTTCCATACAGAACCATGGTACTGCCACAGGCTCTGGGAACCAATCAGCCAGGCCGGCAGTTCATGCGATTATATTAACGAAAAAATAATACATGAAGCGACCACATCTGACGGAAAACTGAGATTAGGACCAATGTCATATCATGCTGTTATTCTGAGCAGTATCAGTTCATTGCATCCCGAAACTGCTCTCTCCCTGCTGGATTATGTCAGTAATGGTGGCAAAATAGTGGTTATTGGCAGTACGCCTCACAGGTCACTTTCGCTGACAGATTCCCCGGAAGGTGATAACACAGTAAAAAAATCCTTTGCAGATATGGTACAGAGCCACCCTGAGAACATTATTTTCCTTGACGGTCCGAATTCAGAAAACAACCTTTTGCCATGGACAATGGATATGTTAAGCCGCTTGTCAATAGAAGGTGACGCGGAGATAAAAAATCCCGACCCAAATGTTTTTCAGATCAGGAAAAAATCAGGAGAAAGGGATATATATTTCTTCACCAACTCCAATCGAAGTAAAACTGCATCACTTGAAATCAAATTTCCAGCAGAAAATAAGATCCCCTGGATATGGAATCCTGAAGACGGAACAAGAAGACCTTTCCCTTCCGGGGAAAATAACAGCGAGTTAAAAATTGAACTGAACCAACTGGAATCGCTTTTACTGGTATTCGAGCCGGATGACATAGAATATAATAAAGAAACAGAAGCAAGTTCTGATAAAGCCGGCCCGGGGATAAAACCCGGAAATCAGGCTGCTTTAATAGAAGGATCCTGGAATGTGAAATTTGATCATATTGATGGCAACGATTTTGAAAGGATCTTTGAAAACCTTCATGATTTTGGGACTTCAGATGACCGGGAACTAAACACTTTTGCCGGGACGGTCATTTATAACCTAACCTTTGAATCAGATGGAAACGGGCAATGGCTCGAACTTGAGGAAGTCAACAAAGGCGTAACAGAAGTATACTTAAACGGCAGCAAGATTGGGCTAAACTGGTACGGCAGACCGGTTTTCCCTGTTAAAGATGTGTTGGTTAAGGGTAAAAACCATATAGAAATCAGATATACAACCGTATTGAGCAATTACGCCATGAGCCTTACCGGCAACCCGACAGCAGAAAGATGGACCCGGAGCTATGAAAAAATACCGGTGGGACTTGAAGGGGTGGTAAGGATCTTCGGGGACTGAAAAGGGGATCTGGTTTAAATCTGAAAAGATGATTGGTTCAATAATCTGAAAAGATGATTGGTTCAATAATCTGAAAAGATGATTGGTTCAATAACCTGACAGGAGGATTTGGGTCAATAATCCGAAAAAAGGATTTGAATCGGAAATATGACAGGATGATCTGGTATTATAAAAGCACAAATATGAAAAGATTTTTATTGATGTTCCTTCTGGTTCTTTCCGTTATAATTTCCTTCTCACAGCAAAAGAAAGAAGTCGATGTATATTTAATTGGAGGCCAGTCAAACGCAACTGGTCAGGGATACATGAAAAATATTCCATCTGATTTTGAAATTGATAAATCAGTAAAGTTTTTTTATTCCCTGGAATTGGGAGGTGGTGGTAAGGCTATGGAATGGGGACCTCTGTGCCAGGCATCTGAGACTCCGGACAAGTTTGGAGTAGAACTGAGTATGGGAACAACGTTAAAGCAAATTAATCCGGATAGAGAAATTGCATTAATAAAGCATGCCTTGTCTGGCTCAAACTTATATAATCAATGGGCTCCCGGAAAGAATAAAAATGACACGGAGAACTTCGGCCCCGAGTTTATAAAGTTTATTCACACAGTTGAAAATGGACTGAAGGAACTGGAGGCTAAAGGATATGAACCGAAGATTAAGGCCATGGTCTGGCAGCAAGGCGAAGGCGATGCCCGGGATATTGCGGGAATGGAAAATTCCAGAAATTATGGCAAAAATTTTAACCATTTCATAAAAAGAATGCAAGAGCAGTTGAATGCTCCGAAAATGTTGTTTGTTTATGGCTATGTAATTCCAGTGCCGCTTGAAAGGTTTACCGGCCGGGAAGAAGTTCGTGAAGCACAAAAAAATGTGGACCAAAATTCTGGTCATAAATTGGCATTAAAAAGAGCTTTTGTAGTTGAAACAGACGATTTACCTCTGCGCTGCGATGAACCAAATTCCCCTTACCCGGATGATAATGTTCACTTTAATACTTTTGGAATTTTAGAGTTGGGATATCGGTTTGCAAACAAAATTAATCAGGAATTAAAATAAGAATAAAATATATCATCATTTTAACTGCATTTTTAATTATTCGCTATGCTGAACCCCAACATCCCGTTTATTTTGGTTGATGATTCAGATGGGGCGATTTCCAAAAAAGTTTTAGCTATATATCTAAACAACAGTAAATTGTTGCCTGCCAGACAAAAAAGATAATTTTGAATATGCCCCTTGAAAAGTACGTGAGGAGGAACAATGTAAAAGCAAACATTTTTTCAAGCTCTTTGTCAATATAGGATATATTTGCACATTAGTGTTGCATTGTTAAAAACACAAACACTATTTAAATCAATAAATTTAATCCTTTCAAAAGTTAATGTGATTTTTCGATTTCAAAATTTTTATGATTAATCTGGTTTGTGATCAACTGAATATAAAGGATTAATTTTATTTGTCAGAAAACAACGCACTAGCAGTGATAATTACATAGGATTATAGATTTTTGATAAACATTTTCTAAACTGTTAAATTATGAGCTTTCTTATTTCTGCAAAATACTTATTTATTGTTACAGCACTGTTCCTTGGAGCCTGCACAGGATCCGACACCCATGAAGATGCTACGGTAGATAGCATTATAGATGATGTTATCACGGAATTATACCAGACAAAAGGTGAGCAGGAACTCGCTTCATTAACACACGGACAGGTAATGGATCTTTTTTCTGATGATGAGCTACAACTGCTAGGTACCCGGCACTGGATGTTTGATGTGAATGTTCCGGTTGTGGTTTCGGTTATGCGTAGTTCAGATCAGGATATTGTTCCTTTCTGGCTGACTGGCAGGGACTTTAAGAAGACCGACAAAACTGTCAGGAACAGACAGGTTGAGTATGAAATCTGGCAAAAATCATTTGATGCCGGCAGGGTCGGGCTTGGAATAAATGGGTTTGAAAACTATAGATATCATTATTTTGTGTGTGTAAGTCCCCAGGATAAAAATGAAGAACTTGAATTAAGCAATTTTTTCCCGGGGGAGCAATATGTTGGAACAATGGAAGACGGTGCATTCACTTATCACGACTGGAGTGAGTTGGTCCTGACGGATGTTCCTGCTGAATTAAAAGGACAAAAGCTTTTAACAACGATCAGGGGAAGAGGTGTTGAAACACATCTGGTTAATGCCTTCCGTAAAACAGATCATCCTTCCTCCAACCAGCCGGACCATGCCTTGCTCACATGGAGTTCAGATCCTTCAACGAGCATTGATATTCAGTGGCGGACTGATACAACCGTGCCTGCAGGTATTGTAAAATACCGTGAAAAAGGTTCGGATCAAGTTTATACTGAAGATGCCAGTGTCTATGTTATGGAAGACCTCAGGCTGATGAATGACCGGTTTATGCATCGCTTTACGGCCCGGTTGAAAGACCTTAATCCGGGTACATCCTATGAGTACCTGATTGTTCCGCAAACGTCATGGTTAAAAACACAGACCTTCACTACTGCAGGAGACAATGATTCATTTTCATTTATATGGTTTGGCGATGTTCATAACTCACCCAAAGCTGGTGAATTGCATTATATGGCAGAGGAAAATCATCCTGAAACAGCATTTTATGCAATTTCAGGAGATCTGGTAGGCGATGGTCTTTACCGGAATGAATGGGATGAACTATTTGAATACTCCAAAGATGTTATCTCCAAAAAGCCTTTGATGACAGTTCCCGGGAATCATGACAACAGACTTGGACTGGGATCAAAGATGTTCCGCGATATGCTGAGTTATCCGACCAACGGTCCGGATGGGGTTCCGGAGGGACAAACATATTCTTTCACATACAAAAACACCTTGTTTCTGATGCTTGACTCCACCTCGCCCAGCGATACACAAACAGAGTGGATTGATGAGCAACTTACCAATACTACAGCTACATGGAAAATAGCTATATTCCATTTTCCTCCCTATAATTTTAACGCTCCCTATTACAACATACAGGAGAAATGGGTGCCTGTTTTCGATAAGTTCCATGTAGATATGGTATTAGGAGGACATATCCATTATTACATGCGCTCCAAACCAATGAAGGCCGGTGAAGTTGTTGATTCATATAACGAAGGCACTGCATATATAATCTCAATTGCCATACCTGCAAGAGATCGTAGTATAGGAGAAGAACCTTATGCCGAAGTAAGATATTCCGATGGCCAGTTTTACCAGCATGTGAATATTGACGGTGATAATCTCATCTATTCAGCTTATGATTCCGAAAATAACCTTGTTGATTCTTTCCAAATAAAAAAACCGTGACGCTTACTTATTCCATTACCGGCCGGGACTGGATTTCGACTGGCATTCTGCAAGTTTCTGTTTTTATCATCCGGCCATAAAACTTAAATTCGCCAACGTCATACCATCATGACTACTTATAGAACTGCCCCTGACAGCCCAGTCGGTTCCAGGCTTTATGCCGACTGTTAAAATACCGATCCAGTTAATTTTCATCAGGGCTTCCGATCACCCCAAGGAATCTTCCAAGCCAGTACGGCAGCAGCCAGATATCGCCAGCACTGTATTCCGAAGTGCCATTATTGCCTGTATAATCAAGGCGAAACATATTTGAATTGTGGCGCTGGATGGGTCGTTCATCGGGTGGCAGCACCTCGGCAATGGTCTGGTTCCTGAAATTAGGCTCTATAAACTCAATGTCCTTGCGATGGCTGTTTTTTATTTCCCACCGGATAAGATCAAGAGGGTGCTCCTGGAGATACCATACAGCCTCCTTAAGGTCGAACTCCGGACTCACCAAGGCGGTAAAAAGGTTCCACAGACCTTCTTTTTCAGGACGCTCAATTTCCCAGTGATCAATAATTGATTCCCTGAACATATTTTTGAGGGTATCATTAAATGCATAACGGTAAAGTCCCCAATACCCAAGGAAATACATTTCATCATCAGAATGGTTCCATGATGATGACAACATCTGTGCCCTTGCTTCGGCAGCCTCTGCCAGCTCATCATGCGACAGGCCAGCCGATTCATCTGGAATATCCGTTACCCGGCCGATCTCCTCCATTGGCCTCATAAGATTTTCAAGGTAGCCGTGTTCATTCATCAGTTCAAAGGCTGTTTCCCTGTATATATCTTTTTTGGTAAAATGATATGCTGTCTGCAGCATGGCAATTATATTGGATGAATTGAGCTTCCGGTCACCCACTGCCGTGGGGAATGCATTCACATAATCAGGGTTCCACCTGGCCCAGGTTGTTGGTTTTCCGTCCTAGTCAATCAGGTACAGGTCATTATCAACAATATGTTGCATTAGTTTATCTATAAGGTAAACAGCACTTGAACGCAGTGACTCCATATCCACAAGTACAGCC
>CAZFOO010000127.1:0-10375 GCA_964520585.1 uncultured Bacteroidales bacterium | reverse complement strand
ATTCATTCGTATAAAGTGTAGTTAGCAATTTGCTTAAAAATGTGTTACTAATTTATGATTCGGATATTTTGTTTTTCAATCCATGGAACGCCCATGTTTCATATATGTCTTTTTGTATGTGTCAGCTCATGGGCGTTTCATCAGTGCTCAATCAGGGTAAAGTATAATGTTTGCGAAATTATAAATATATTTTGACCGCAGCAAAGATAACATACCACCGGCAAAATTAATCTTTTCACTGGCAGTTGTAACATATTGTTCATATCACCCCGGTTTTATTATCTTTGATGGTAATTGAAATTACAGGCATATTTTTTAGCATGAACGGGCCTGCTTAAAAATCAATACCGCGATTTGTTTTATAGCATGAACCAGACTGTGTGAAAATATTGGAATACCGCGATATGTTTTTCAACCGGGCATCCAGCAATGAACTGTTGTTATATTTGTACTGTTTTTTTTTCAACATTAATGATGGAAATATTGTTTACTATATATTATTATGAAGAAACTTAATCCTTTTATCCAGGAACTTTTTACCAGACACAGGTCAGTTAACGAATTCCTGCCCGATATTCTCGACACCCAACGGTTTACTGGCAACCTTATCCAGTTACTTTTTCCAAATGACCGGTGTGATAACGTCGATCAGTACCGGCTTAAATTCAAAGAATCACGGTTGTTACTTGAAAGACTTATGATATCACTTGAAAACCGTCTTGATGGTAAACCCGACGAGCAAACCCTGCTATTCTTCGATTCATTACCGGAAGTTTACAGTTCCCTGGTTAGAGATGCAGAGGCTATATACAACTTTGATCCTGCAGTAACTAATCTTCAGGAGGTAATATGTGCCTACCCCGGCTTTTATGCCATTGCCGTTTACCGAATTGCCAATCAGTTATTCCGGCAGGGAATACCTTTGTTACCCAGGATCATGGCTGAATATGCCCACGGCAAGACCGGGATTGATATACACCCCGGGGCGACTATTGGTAAGAGTTTTTTTATTGACCACGGGACAGGAGTGGTGATTGGCGAAACCACCGTTATAGGAAACAATGTTAAAATATATCAGGGTGTTACCCTTGGAGCACTAATAGTAAAAAAATCAATGGCTTCACGGAAACGTCATCCCACCATTCAGGACAATGTGATTATTTATGCAGGAAGTACCGTTCTGGGCGGCGAAACTGTTATAGGCAGTGATTCTGTAATTGGGGGAAATGTATGGCTTACCGAGAGTGTGCCCCCAAATTCAATGGTTTATCATACCAGTACTATAAAAATACGTAACACCAGAGAGAAAGATGAGTATCTGGATTTCTCCATTTAAAAACCATTTATAATGAAGGCGAAGAATATAACGGAACTTATAGGTAACACACCTCATGTCAGGATCAATAATTTATTTGGGAATGATCACGAGGTATGGATGAAGCTTGAGAAAAACAATCCCGGAGGCAGTATTAAAGACAGGATCGCCCTTTCTATGATAGAAGATGCCGAAAAAAACGGCACCTTAAAGTCCGGAGGAACCATCATAGAGCCAACATCAGGAAATACCGGGATCGGTCTGGCCCTGGTGGCGGCCGTGAAAAAATACAGGCTAATACTGGTTATGCCCGATTCCATGTCAATAGAACGAAGAAGGTTAATGGCAGCTTACGGGGCTGAATTTGAACTCACCCCAAGGGAAATTGGTATGAAAGGCGCTATTGCCAGGGCCAATGAGTTAGCCGGGGAAATACCAAATTCATGGGTCCCTATGCAGTTTGATAATCCGGCAAACCCCGGGGTACACCGGAAGTTTACTGCAGATGAGATACTTAATGATTTTTCCGGGGGACTGGATTACCTTGTGACGGGAGTGGGGACCGGGGGGCATATTACCGGGGTCGGCCAGGTTTTGAAAAAAACTTTTCCACAGATAAAAATAATTGCTGTCGAACCAGCGTTATCACCAATACTTGGCGGGGGTAAGCCGGGGCCCCATCCAATCCAGGGAATCGGAGCGGGATTTGTACCATCTGTAATGGATAAATCGGTACTTGACGGGGTTATTGCCGTTGAAAAGGAAGAAGCTTTTTCATATACCCTAAGGGTAGCAAAAGAAGAAGGAATTGTGACCGGCATATCGACAGGAGCCTCGTTGGCTGCGGTAGCAAAACTTTTGAAGGATGCAGGGAAGGGAAGCCGCGTCCTTACTTTCTGTTACGATACTGGTGAACGGTACCTTTCCGTACCTGATCTGTTCGCCTGATGAAATTATTTTGTTATTGTAAATTTTAGTAACGATGCATAGGTCTTGTTGTTTCATAGGTGTCAATAAGGATTACCTGTTTCTTATCATATTCATTTTTTTCCTTTCTTCAACCAGCCGGGCCATGGATAGCCGGTACAGGGATGTAATTACCGGTGCAGAGAGAATGGATAAGTACCTGCCCCTTCTTGAAAACAAGACAGTAGGTGTTGTTGCCAATCACACCTCCATTATAGGTGGCACTCATCTGGTAGATACTTTGTTGTCGCATGGAGTGAATATAAAGAGAATATTTACTCCTGAGCATGGATTCCGCGGAACTGCTGATGCGGGAGAAAAAATAAGTACAACTGTTGATTCAAGAACCGGAATACCACTGATATCGCTTTATGGAAGCAACCTGAAACCTTCCCAGGATGATATCGGCGATCTTGATATCGTGATTTATGATATACAGGATGTAGGAGCCCGCTTCTATACATATATCTCCACCATGCATTATGTCATGGAGTCTTGTGCCGAAAACGGGGTATCTTTCATGGTGCTTGACCGTCCTAATCCAAATGGTTTTTATGTCGATGGACCGGTACTTGATCTGAAGCACCGGTCATTTGTCGGTATGCATCCTGTTCCCGTAGTCCACGGGATGACGGTGGCGGAATATGCCCGGATGATAAACGGCGAAGGCTGGCTGGAAGGGGGACTCGAAGTTGACCTTCACTATGTGACTTGTGAGAATTATGACCACCTTACTCTTTACCGGCTTCCGGTAAGACCCTCACCCAATCTTCCCACCCAGCTTTCCATATACCTTTATCCCTCCTTGTGTTTTTTTGAGGGGACGGTTATGAGTGTAGGGCGGGGTACAGAATTTCCCTTTATGTGTTTCGGGCATCCCGAACTTCGCAATTCCTCTTTTGAATTTACACCTGTGAGTACCGAAGGCTCAAAAAACCCACCCTTTATGAATGAATCCGTAAATGGAGTGGATCTCAGAGAAATTGAGGAAAGAATGATTATAGAACGTCGGGAGCTTTTTCTTGAATGGCTGTTGTTTGCTTTCAACAACATGCCGGATGATGTTGAATTCTTCAACGGATATTTTAACCGGCTGGCAGGAAATGAAGAGTTGCAGAGCATGATTGAAGGCGGGGCAAGGGTTTCTGCCATCATTAATTCATGGAAAAGTGATGTTGCCGAATTCAAAAAGATCAGGGGAAAGTATCTTCTTTATAAGGATTTTGAATAGGTAAGCCACACTATTTTCAGTCCGCCAGCCTGATCTTCACCTCAAAAGCACGTGAAGGGTTTACAGTTAGCAGATTATGGATGTCATCTGCACTAAATCCATTTTCAAGCATTGCGGGCACCAGGTAAGTGTGAATATCACTATAACTTCTGAATCGTCCTCCACCCGGTTCTCCTGCATCATACCAGCCGGCATCATGTGAAAGAAGGACTTTCCCCAGCAAGCCTTCATCCTTCAGTTCCCTGAGCCGCCCAATGTACCAGTCCCCGTTACCTCCACCTGAAGATATATTTACCCCGTCAAGAGATATCCACGCACCAAGCTTTGCTGCTTCAATCTGTTTTTCCAGACTGCCGGATTGGGCATGTGTCCATATAAAGGCCTCAGGTGAAACTCCTTGCTGTTGCAGCAGGGTTATCTGGTCGAATGCGGGAACATCTCCGCCGGTGTGGGATTTGATGACCAGCCCCGTCTTCTTGTGGGTTATGGCAGCAGCGGTTACCAGCTTTCTGTGAAGGTCGGAAAGTAGTGTATCCACCTTTACACCTATCTTTATAAAGCCGGGTTTAATGCCGGACCGGTCAATTCCCGATTCAAATTCTTCTATCCATCTGTCTGCAATTTCTTCTGCTGTTTCATTATATGCATGAGCAGGAATAAACCGGTTGTTAACCGCCCCATAATATCCTGTGTTTGTAAGAATATGGAGTCCCGATTTTTCTGAAAGTTCGCGCAAAAGTTCCGGATCTCTGCCCAGGTAAGCAGGAGAGCAATCCACAAAACTCTCCGCTCCAAGCAGCCTGGCCTTCTGCAGGTAGGGAAGGACGGTCATGATTACCGAATCTTTGTCCCATCTGTGGTATCCGGTGCTGTCAGCACCTATCCAGTCCACCAGCACATGCTCGTGACAAAGGGTTTGCCCCATACTGTCCGCGGGAAGTTTCCCCTGAACGGTCATGATGAAGCTATCCTTTTCCTGCGGTGAGCAGGAAAAGGATATAGCAGCTATGGCTGCATACAAAATGAGACTCTTCATTCGTATAAAATATGGTTAACAATCTATATAATAATTTTCACTAATTCATGGTTAGGATATTTTGCTTTTCAATCCATAAATTACCTATGCTTTATTAAGCATTCCTTATTCCCCTGTTGTACCGCCGGAAATATTCTTGCTTCTCTCAATGCTCTGAAGCGCCAGGTAATTTTCTCCGTATTTTTCCAGATTGTCCATTTCATCTTCAAACTGGTCCTGATGTCTTTCTTCATCACCAACCAGTTCTTCAAAAAGCTTCTTTGAAACTGAATCGGCGTTCTGAGCACATTCATTGGCCCACTGATTGTAATCATTTGTACTGCTTTCCTCCATTCCTGCAGCAATCTTCAGCATTTCGCCTACATCATGGATTTTTTTGACCGGACCCGACAGTGACATATCGACTTCGCCTTTCAGAAACAATATGCGTTCAGCCAGTTTCTCCACATGTATCATCTCCTCAATCGCTTTCTTTTTAAAAAGGTTGGCCAGAAGGTCAAACCCCTGATCGTCACAGTGAAAATGGAAATACATATACTGATGCACAGCACTTAATTCATCGGCTACCGCCTTGTTAAGTAGTTCAATACTTTTTTTCTTCATGGATATGATTTTTTGTTAAAAATTTAGGTTAGTAAAATATTATTTGATCACAATTGGTAGTACAACCTTATAATACAACCTTATAATACAACCTTGTAGTACAAAGCTTGTAGTACAAAGCTTTTCTGACAATCTCCATAGTACCTCCCTTACCTTATAGACCTTCCCGGATATATTTCCAGTGCTTTCTGCAGGCATACAATTGCTTTTTCAAGATCCTCTTTTTTGAGTACATAGGCAATCCTCACTTCATCCTTCCCCAATCCCGGAGTAGAATAAAAGCCCGAAGCCGGTGCAAGCATGACCGTCTCATTTTCATAGTTAAAGTCACTGAGCAGCCATTTAGCAAATTCATCGGCATCGTCTACGGGCAATCTGGCAGTTGTATAAAATGCCCCTTTGGGCATGGGACACATAACGCCATCAATATTATTAAGCATATTAACCATCAGATTTCGTCTTTCTGTATATTCTTTTTGTACCTGATTAAAATACTCACCCGGGGTATCCAGCGCTGCCTCTCCCACTATCTGGCCGTAGGAGGGGGGACTTAATCTTGCCTGTGCAAATTTTAATGCTGCCGAGATGACCTCCCTGTTTCTGGTAACTAATGCCCCGATCCTCACACCACAGGCAGAATAGCGCTTGGATACGCTATCTACCATAACAACATTTCTGCCGGCATCTTTAATATGCATCGCGGAGAAATGAGGCAGTCCGTCATAACAAAACTCCCTGTACACTTCATCGGAAAACAGGTAAAGGTCATGTTTCAGGATGAGCCTGCCCAGCTGCTCCATTTCTTCCTTTGAATAGAGATATCCGGTAGGATTGTTCGGATTGCATATTATCACACCCCTGGTGCGGGGTGTAAGCAGCTTTTCAAATTCGCCAATGGGTGGAAGTGAAAAACCATCATCCAGATATGAAGTTACTGGAATTATTTTTATGCCTGCTGCAATAGCAAAACCATTATAATTTGCATAGAACGGTTCGGGAACTATCACCTCATCTCCGGGATCAAGGCATGACATGAGGGCAAAAAGAATAGCCTCTGAGCCACCCGTAGTGACGAGTATCTGCGTGTGATCTACATCTATTGCAAGTTTCCGGTAATATTCCGCCAGCTTGAGGCGGTAAGATTCGTTGCCTGCCGAATGGCTGTATTCAACAACCTTAAGCTTGTTGTTGTGAATGGCATCAAGAGCAACCTGCGGAGTGGGAATATCAGGCTGTCCGATGTTAAGGTGATAAATTTTCCTCCCAAGCTTTTTTGCTTCTTCTGCAAAAGGCACCAGCTTGCGTATTGGAGAAGCGGGCATTAGCCTGCCTTTTTCTGATATTTCTGGCATGACAACAATGTTTATTGATATAAATTTTGACCCGTTGAATGCAGGACCATAACCTTAAAAACAAAAATAGTGTTTATCGGTCAATAAAAGAATGATAATTGCTGTAAATTGACACGTTACTATCCTGTTTTATATGCCCATGTGCGATAATTTTCTCCGGGAATTGATTATTTTTGCCATTCTTAATATCAATAACAGGTATTTCTCCGGTTAAGAAAGGTTTATTTGCCAGTTTATTTGATGCCGGTAGTTTTAAATACATTAGCTTTATTCAGATGGACATTCCCACTAAGTACAATCCTGCAGCAACCGAAGAAAAATGGTACCAGTACTGGCTAGCCAATGGAATCTTTAGTTCCTTGCCCGACAACCGTGAACCCTTTACAATAGTTATACCTCCTCCCAATGTGACTGGAGTTTTGCATATGGGCCATATGCTCAACAATACCATACAGGACATTCTTGTAAGAAGAGCCAGAATGAAAGGCAAAAATGCCTGCTGGGTGCCCGGCACAGACCATGCATCTATCGCCACCGAAGCACGGGTGGTAGCCAAGCTCAAAGCGGAGGGGATAGATAAATCGACCCTTTCGCGGAAGGAATTTCTAGACCATGCCTGGGAATGGAAGGAAAAACACGGTGGAATAATCCTTGACCAGCTTAAAAAGCTGGGAGCATCCTGCGACTGGTCGCGGACAGCCTTTACCATGGATGAGGGATATTCGGAAAGTGTCATTGATGTATTTATTGATTTGTTTAATAAAGGATTGATATACCGTGGCGTTAGAATGGTCAATTGGGATCCCCAGGCCAAAACTGCAGTATCTGACGAGGAGGTGATCTATAAGGAACTTAATTCAAAGCTTTACCATGTACGGTACCAGATAGAAGGTGAAAATGACTGGGTGACTATTGCCACCACCAGGCCCGAAACCATTTTGGGCGATACCGCAGTAAGTGTAAATCCTCTCGATAAGAGATACAGGCATCTTCATGGCCGCAACGTTATTGTTCCGATGGTGGACCGGGTCGTGCCGCTTATCACCGATGCTTATGTCGATATGGAGTTCGGGACCGGGGCACTCAAGATAACCCCTGCCCATGACATAAATGACTATGAGATTGGTATAAGGCATAATCTTGAGGTGATTGATATTTTTAATGACGACGGGACCCTTAGTGAGCAGGCCGGACTGTTCACCGGAATGGATCGTTTTGAGGCCAGGGATGCAGTAGTGAAGAAACTGAATGAAGAGGGTTACATGGTCAGGATAGAAGATTATGTAAATAAAGTCGGGTATTCAGAGCGGACAGATGCAGCTATAGAACCCAGACTTTCAATGCAGTGGTTCTGCAGGATGGGAGAGATGGCCGGTCCTGCCCTGGAGAATGTTATGAATGATAATATCCGGTTCCACCCTGTGAAGTTTAAAAATACCTACCGGCACTGGATGGAAAATATAAAGGACTGGTGTATCTCACGGCAGCTGTGGTGGGGACACCGGATACCTGCTTGGTATATTGGAGGGGGAAATGAGTTTGTAATAGCAAAAACAGGCGAAGAGGCTCTTCACCTGGCAAAAGAAAAAACCGGAAATAAAGAACTGAAACTTTCAGACCTGAGACAGGATGAAGATGTGCTGGACACCTGGTTTTCATCCTGGCTGTGGCCTA
This sequence comes from uncultured Bacteroidales bacterium, assembly GCA_964520585.1. Lineage (GTDB taxonomy): Bacteria > Bacteroidota > Bacteroidia > Bacteroidales > PUMT01 > PXAP01. The sequence continues at coordinate 2,198 of CAZFOO010000127.1, read as the reverse complement.
TTGCCGTTTTTGACGGAGTACGCAAGCCTGATAATCCCGAATATAAATACTACTATCCCACCGACGATCTGGTAACTGCACCCGAGATACTGTTTTTCTGGGTGGCAAGAATGATAATGGCCGGTTATGAATATCCCGGCAGGAAACCATTTAAAAATGTTTACCTGACCGGCATAGTACGCGATAAGGCTGGCAGAAAAATGTCCAAGTCGCTCGGTAATTCACCTGAGCCACTGGAGCTTATAAGAAAATATGGCGCAGATGGAGTCCGCGTGGGCATGCTCCTGTGCTCGCCTGCCGGTGGCGACCTGCTTTTTGATGAAAGTCTGACAGAGCAGGGACGGAATTTTTCCAATAAGATATGGAATGCATTCCGACTTGTTAAGAGCTGGGAAACCGATCTTTCTATTGATCAGCCCGCCCATTCATTATCTGCAATAAGATGGTTCGAATCCCGGCTGAATGATGCCATAACCCAACTTGACAAACTCTATGACAGTTACAGGCTTTCCGAGGCCCTGATGTTGATCTATAAGCTTTTCTGGGATGATTTCTCTTCATGGTACCTGGAAATAATCAAGCCTGGCTACCGGCAGCCCCTTGATAGTGCAACCCAAAAGGCCACTGCAGGTTTTTTCGATACCCTGCTGCGTATGTTGCACCCTTTGATGCCCTTTATTACAGAAGAGTTGTGGCAGAGACTGGAGGAAAGGGCAGCAGGTGAAAGCATTGCAGTTGCAGAAATGCCAAAAGGAGGAAAGGCAGATAAGAAGATTCTTGCCGGGTTTACCGTTGCCATGGAGATTGTCAGCTCTGTGCGCACTATCCGGGCAGAAAAGAATATTCCATTCAAAGAACCTCTTGCCCTTCTGGTCGGATCAAACGGCAAATCCATCCAGCCGGCAATGACAGATGTGATAATTAAGCTTTGCAATCTTTCTGCAATAAATCAAACCGATACTAAACCGGAAGATGCCGTATCCTTTATGGTAAGCACAACAGAATTTTTTGTCCCCCTTGGAGGCAAGCTTGATGTTGAATCTGAAATTATAAAGATTGAAAAGGAGCTTGAATACAACCGGGGTTTTCTAGCGTCAGTCATGAATAAACTGAATAACGAACGATTTGTTAATAACGCTCCCGCAAAGGTCATTGAAATGGAAAAGGCAAAAAAAGCCGATGCGCAAAGCAAGATAGCATCACTGGAGGAGAGGCTGAAAAGCCTTATTTGATTAACGGATCCAATATTTTATCTTGCGTTTAAATTCATATTATGCAATGGATTATTTATTTGGTAATATCTTCCAGATGGGGAATTGAAGTGAGTATCTTATTGCGAGTTCCATAGTTAACTATCAACAGCTTCTTGTTATATAACCTGTTCCTGCAGGTTAAAAATAAAAAACCCCGGGACTAATGCCCGGGGTTTTTAGTAAACTGTGAGTTTGGATTTAAGTTATTTGTTTAATTAAACTGTACACCAAAAGAACGTAATTATTCCTCTTTTAGTATTCTTTTAGCTTAATACTCCTGAACCATACATCATCACCGTGATCCTGAAGTCCTATTACACCTTCGATATATTTGCCGAACAATTCAACGTCGAACTTGCTCTCTTCAACTTTTTCTTCCCATGCGGGAGTTCCCAGGTGATATTCCAAAACATCTTCTCCATTTTGACGATGGAAAACAGAACCGCGGTAAACAATTATCTCGGCGGTGTTCCATTCTCCTGCGGGCCTTGTATTTTGCGGATCGGCAGGTATTATGTCATAAAGTGAAGCTGCCTTGCGGTTTCCGTCAACTCCTCTTTCTGCATCAGGATGACGTTCATTGTCAAGGATCTGGAATTCAGGGGCTGTATGCCATATAGGTCTTCCCTCTATTTCACGGCCAAGGTAGAAAATGCCACTGTTTCCTCCTTCCGATACTTTCCAGTCGATCTTCAGGTGGAAATCCTTATAGGTATCCTCAAACACTATATCACCGCCGCGGCCTCCTGCTTCACCTGTTCCTGCACCTATGCAACGGATTGCCCCGTCCTCAATGGCCCATCCTGCCTCAGGGAAAGCATCTCCGTTATAAGAACGCCATCCGGTGGTTGTTTCTCCGTCAAAAAGAAGGATAAACCCGTCTTCTTTTTCCTCTTCTGTCAGGGTATTAGGTTCTGCTTCTGCTTCTGCTTCTGCTTCTGCTTC
>CAZFOO010000126.1:0-10771 GCA_964520585.1 uncultured Bacteroidales bacterium | reverse complement strand
TCAACAGATATTTTATAAAATATCAAATTAATTTTAAACATGCCATCGCAGTTCTAATAATTTTTTTAATCGGAATTATTCTGCTGATTGTCGTTTTCGGTGCAAATTCCCGAGCTGCAATCTTTTTGAATATTCTGTTTTGACAGGCTGGTGGAAACAATATCTCATTATTCCTTGTACAAAAGTTTAATGCCGGAATCATTATTAGCCGTCCCGGGATAGAGCTACGCATGTTTTACCTGTGTCTCCGCATGGTTCAGCAATTATCACTTTAATAAAACCCTGTTTGCATATTTGCTTATAAACAGTAACAAGAATTGCAGCTGTTCAACGAAAACGGACTACTCGGGAATTTTTTCAGTAAAACTCAACTTGAACGCATAGGCCAATTCTTCAACCGGTTTTTCAGGAAGCGTCAGATGCAGGGCATTTTCGTCCTGCTGATACTCAAGCGGAATATCCATACCCTTCTCCGGTCCTAGCAGTGATACCCCGGCAAGATCTTCAACAGTGAACATTTCCCCCGAAAGGGATGTGAGGGAAAGTATCTCATTATCACCAGGCCAGCCCAGTACAATGGCATAAAGATCCTTATTGTCCTTGCTCCTCGTAAAACGGATATCCTGAGGTGTCCCCGCCGTAGGTTCCTGAGCTCCTACACCATCCATGTGCCAGTGGCCGGCGCCCATCTGTGTAGGCCCTTCGCCATACTTAATCCATGCCCGGGTTTCGTAAACGGCCTCGCCATATTTCCCGAGCCAATCCCCTATAGTTAGGAGAATATCCTTCTGCTCCTGGGGTATAGTCCCGTCAGCTTTGGGGGAGACGTTAAGCAAGAGGTTGCCGTTTTTACTGATCCTGTCAAAAAAACTATGCAGAACCTGCTTTGGCGTGTAATACCGGATCCCTTCGGTGTAGCACCAGCTTGTGCGACTTATGGCATCATCGGTAAGCCAGTAGTAACCGGTCAGGTCGACTGGTCCACCCCGTTCATAATCAAGGACCGCAACTTCATGATTGAGGCCATCTTTATAAGTATTCACAACATCCTTGCCCCATTCACCGGCTCTGTTATAGTAATAAGCAAGAAATTCCAGCAATAGAGGTTCACCGACTGATGGGAGGTTAAAATCCTGCCATATAATATCTGGCTGATAGTTATCGATTATTTCTTTGTGTTTTTCAAGCCATATCTCTTCATTTTTCTCCCTGGAAAGCTGGCCATAGAGGATCTGTAAATCCGGATCATCAGTTTCCGGTGCATGATCAAAAAATTGCCTCGTGGAGCCGTCTTCCCGCTCCTGTGGACAACAATGAAAGGCATGATGCATGGAGAGGATTATCTTCATGCCGTTTTCGCGGAAGGCATCAACCAGCACACCCACCAGGTCAATCCCCGGTCCCTGGTCCTTTGCATTCCATGGATTAACTTCACTTGCCCACATTGAAAAGCCGTCATGGTGCTCGGCTACCGGTCCGGCAAACCTGGCACCCGACCTGGCAAACAGATCAGCCCATTCATCAGGATCAAAATTTCCTCCTTCTGATTTGAGTTTTGGTGCAAATTGGACGAAATTTCCGTGTTTGTCCTCCGCCCCGCTAATAAAATAATGGTAAGGCCACTCTTCAGGAGTACCATAATTCTCAATATGATGCAGGTTATGATTTGAGCTGTCTATATACATATGCCTTGGATACCATTCGTTGCCAAAAGCCGGCACTGAATATACGCCCCAGTGAAAATAGATGCCAAACTTGGCATCCTTGAACCATTCCGGTACAGGATTAACCTGTTCCAGCGAGGCCCAGGTTGGTTCATACCTGACCGGTTCCTCTTTGCACGAAGCGGTTATAACTGCGCTAATAACAATGAGGGTTAAGATTTTCGATTTCATAATAGTTGAGGTTTGGTTGTTGGATTAATACAGTTGTTGGATTATTTTTTCTGATGGTGGACATTTATGTCAATCATTTTGCAATTATCCCGTCCGGATCCCAAAGATCCTCCCAACTATCTGCACCGGGCCACAAAAAAACCTGTCCCTTGATGAGCCGGCAGTTTTTATCGATTTCCGCAATAGCTTGCATATCCTTATCACTTAAGGGATCTGAAACAACAGCCTTCAGGTTGGCAAGCATATTCCTTCTTTTCGTGGAAAACGGGATCGGAACCTGTCCCCGCTGAACAGCCCATTTAATGCAAATAACTGCAGGATGCACATTTAATCTTCGTGCGATTTCAACAATCACCGGGTCTTCAATATCTGCGGTATCCTCAGGAGTCCGGTCACGATCGGGCCGGGCAGGTGAACCCACCGGGGAATAACCAATCGGTATAATCCCCGCCTCATTCACATATTTAAACAGTTCAGGCTGCTGAAAGTGAGGATGCAGCTCCATCTCATTGCAGGCCGGACTTATCCTTGCATCACGCAGAAGCAGTTCAAGTTTTGGGATGGTCATATTGGATGTACCGATATTCCGTACCAGTCCCATTTCCACCAGCTGCTCCATCTGCCTCCATGTCTCCATATAGTTCTCATGAATGTAGGGTAATGCATGCGGATCACGCGAATCGACAAACACCCCGGGAGGATGATGATTGGGAAAAGGCCAGTGAACAAGATAAAGATCAAGGTAGTCCAGTTGAAGGTCATTGAGCGATCTTTTGCATGACTCAATAACCTGGCCCTTGCCGTGCATGTTGTTCCACACCTTTGAAGTTATCCACAGCTCATCTCTTTTCAGGCCCCCTTTCATAAGTTCCTTAAGTACCGGACCGATATTGTGTTCATTGCCGTATACGGATGCACAATCAATATGGCGGTAACCAAGTGTAATCGCTTCCTTTACGGCTTGTGCAACCTGGTCGCCCGAAACATGGTCCGAACCGAATGTGCCCAACCCGATAACCGGGATTCTGTCGCCGGTGTAAAGGGATTTAAAAGGAATTTTCTCCGGGTCAATGCCCCCGGGATCTGGAATGAAGTTGGTTTTTTTTACCATAAGTTATTTTTATTATCCAGCATAACAAATAAGCTACCCCGGAGCAGAGCCCCGAAGTATCAAATAGAATTTCGTTTAATTCAAAAACCCGCGTCCTCAGTTAAAGCCCACTACCTGCTGCCGGGTACCTCCTCATCAAAAACTATTGCCACCTTTCCACATTTTCCCCCGGCCATAAGTTTATAGGCTTCAGCTGCCCTGTCAATAGTAAAACGATGCGTAACCAGGTCTTCCGGATGGATTCCCCAGCGTGCAATACGTTCCACCAGCTCTTCCATCAGCCAGATGCTGGTTACCCACGATCCGTAAATTGTGATCTGATCGTGTATGATATCGGGACTGGGATTGAATTCAACCGTACCACCCTCCCCTACCATTGCCATTTTTCCCCATTTACGGGTTGCACGTATGGCAAGCTGGCGCCCGTGCGTATTTCCCGAGCAATCGATCGACCTCTCGAAACCCTGTCCCCCCGAGGTAAGAGCCATAATATCATCCAGCGTGCCGGGACCGGAAACCAAAATATGGTCGGCCAGATTTTTCTCCCGGGCCAGGTCACAACGCTCCCTTACCGTGTCGACACCAACAAGCATCTGTGCACCCATTGCTTTGGCAAGCATAAGAGTAGCCAATCCCACAGGTCCCAGTCCGACGACCAGAACTGCGTCATTTCCACAAATTCCTATCCTTTGCAGTGCTTCATAACAGGTACCGAATCCACATGCAATCTGGGCACCGTCAGTATAACTAAGGGAGCCGGGAAGTAAAACCAGGTCCTTTTCCTCAGCCAGTATATAAGAAGCCATACCTCCATCACGTTGCCAGCCGTATGCGGCGCGATGAGTACTGGTGCAACTGATCATAAAGCCTCTCCGGCAATCATTGCACACACCGCAACCTGATATATGGTAAACTATAACCCGGTCACCTTCCCTGAATCTGCGCAGACCAGGACCGCACTTTACGATCTGCCCCGAAGGCTCATGACCGGCGACCTTGTTATTGTAGCCCTCGGCCCCCTTGCCCAGGTGCTCGTGATATATTGCCCTAATATCACTACCACAGATCGTTGATGATTTAGTTCTTATAAGTACCTCGCCGTGGCCAGGCTCTGGTACAGGAATATCTTTCAGGACAACAGTGCTGTCACCTGGCAGATAGGCTCCTTTCATAGTGGTTGGAATAACATAGCTGTCTTTCATATTTCTTTTTTTAGGATGTTTTGTTTTTTAGATGGTTTGTTTTTTAGATTCTCCATAAAATACAATTTCGTCAACTTAAGCCATGCGAGTCATTTTTCAAGTAATTGGTTATTAATTAAGATTGAGATTCTTTTATCCATTGCAGGTACAACTAAAGTTTAATTAATTCTTGATTTAGCCCCCTATTAATCGGACTTTTTTATAGATGGTTAAACAAACATACATTTCTTATTTTAAATTTGCAACAGCAAGGAACTGCCCTCAAGCTCATATTACCCGATAGTTTATGGTACGGAATTAATAGTCTTAATTTCACCCTTTTTTTTTCATGGTCCACATTAACTTGCATATTATCATCCGATATTTTCAAAACTTCAGTTGCAGGTCCAACCACAACATGGTCTTATCCTACTATTATTGTTACGGTTTAGATGTAAATTTTGACCGTTCACCATATTTGTTCAAAATATAATTGCAATAATGCTTGATATGCATTAACTTGAATTAGATATCTGAAATTATAATCACTAAAATTAACTCATCATGGTATCCAAAAAATTATCTTTATCAGAAATGGAAAGCTACGAAGGTGGCAGATCCATTAATGGATGTGATATTGCTGGAGGTCTGGCAGTAACCATTTGGGCAGTGGGATTGGGAATGGCATGGACCGGTGTAGGAGCTGCTGTTGGTTTTTTAGGAGGACTAGCCGTAACTTATGTGTGTAGTCCAAACAGCTAAAGTGCTAATAAATACCTCATATAGTGATTCATCCTATGAGGTATTTATAACCTGTGTCTATTCAAATATTATATTTTAAAAATAATTGATATTATAATGGATTCAAAAACTATTCTAATAATACATATTGTGTCAGCAACGTCAATGTTTTTATCAACATTTATCATTGATGTATCGTCTTCCTTTGAAATCTTTTCCTTTGTTTTTTTCCTATCTTCTTTTGGAAATTTGCTCGGCTATAAATTAGGCTCCAAAAGGAATATTAAAACTGACTCAAAAAGCCAGAAAGTATTATTCACTTTACTCTCCATTGCACTGATTACAGGATTATTAATATATATTCTGGCTGAAGGGAATCTTGCTATTTATGGTGCTTTTGGAATCTTGTTCCTTTTCGGACTGGCTGGTGTAATTTATGCACTGAGATCACAGTAAAGCTAAGGTTTAGAAAACGGTACTATCTAAAATAAATTAATGGCCGTGAAAAACCTGCCACCAGAACCGAAGTATTTACGCCGAACTCATGGGAAAATGCCTCATCCTTGCTTAAGAGAAGGGTGAAATTCAAAGGCAGCATTTCTTATACTTCTTGCCGCTTCCGCAGGGACAGGGAGCATTGCGGCCAACCTTGGGCCATGTTTTAGTGGGTTCATTATCACCGGGATCGTCAATATTTGCATCCGATTGGCTAAATTCGTCGTAATCATCAAATTCATTACCGGATTCATCGTCTTCCCCGAAAGAGGTATAAAGGTCTTCCAGTTCAGATAAATCCATAACATCCTTCTTGCTTTTGCCGCCTTCCTCAATAAAGGCTGAAAGCGACCCGATACTGGCCAGTTCGGCCGACAGCTCCTTCTTCAGTTTATTGAAACCGGTACACTTGAAGTCGATGGATTTCCGGAATATCTTATACTCTTCGTCAAATTCGGTCTCATAAACACTGTCGGGCCGCCTCCAGGTATGGACAAAATCATAATCCCACAAATCAGGAGTAAACTGGCCGATCACCAAACCCTTCAGGCGCCTGGACTGGATAATGAATTTTTCATGAACCTCCTTGCTGATCAATCCGATACTCAGCAGGTAATCATAGATGTATACACAGCCCCAGAGAACAGCCACCATTTCAGGTTTATTATCATAAATAATATCACCCGACAGGTCAGCAAAATGCTTTTCAAATTTCTGTGGATGAACACTGAAATACAGTTCAAGTGAGGATTTCTTCTTCTTTATGCAGGCTTCCCAGTATGTCAGCATCTTTTCAAATATCCGCCCGCTCAATGCAAAGCCGACTCCCTTGCCTTTCATATATTTCATGAAACACCACTGCAGCTTAAACCTGAACATCTGTCGATCGTTAATAAAAATATCTTCGAGAAATTCCTTGTTGCAAACATCAGAAAAAACACCCTGTTCAATGGATAAAAGCAATTTCTCATCAAGGTCAAAACCATACCGCTCCAAAACCTTAATTAACTGATCTTTCGGGAACAAATTCCCGTCTCTTTCCCAAAAACCCTCCAGCTCTGAATAGAGCTTGCAGATAGCCAGCTCGTACTCCGGAGAGCCCCATAATTTATCGGATCCTGCCACATCGTCAAAATTATCAGTTATAGCCTTATCTATAAGATCTGTGTACTGGTAAAAGAGCAGCTTTTTAAAGCTGATAAAAAACATATCGTAATCATGAAGGGGGTCATTCATATAATTTGCGAATGCAGCCTCAACCTTTTCAGTATCGCCATGAAAGCAATAATAATCCACCAGGAAGTTATCAAGATACTGAAAGTTTTCCTGGTATAGCTCCGGGTGCTTTTCCCTGATAAGGTTGAGAAATTTCAGCACGCGGTCAAATTTTTTTGCAGTTACATGTTGGCCCTTTGTTTCCAGGATTACCTCTACCGCATCATATTCTTCCAAAAAATCGGCAGATAATTCCTCCGAATAAAAATCGAATATAACATCGAATATTTCAAGTATATTCTCCTTTGTGTACTTTTTCCAAAACTCCTCAGTAGTCATATTATTCTCTTTTGTTGATATATTGTGAGCAGGTTTTACCGACAGGTGGTATCAAAAGCATAATTATAATCGATAATCTTCCTGTCCTTCTCATTTTCATTCCAGGTACTCTCCTCGTGACTTATGTCGATTATTTCTTTCGCGGAAGAATTATAAAATTTCCTTGTGATGGATTCCAGAATATTAAGTTCATTTTCCGTGAACAATGCAGAATCAAACATTCTATCATATTTTGGTTTAAACTGATCACCAACGTTACCATTAGCAAATGTCGTAAAGTCAATCTCAACGTGATTTTAATTTATATTAATGTAGGATGCTTTAAGGGGCCAATACAGCCTCAACATAGGTTAGCATCCTGAAAGGAAAAAATTTCCACTTTTTATCATAAATTTCTCTTACAATACCCACCAGTAAACGGGAATTTAATTCAATAATATCAAACGTGCTTACAAATGCCATCTCCATATCGAGTTGGGTAAATTCAGGCTGCCTGTCTACCCTGGAATCCTCATCTCTAAAACATCTGGCAATCTGGAAGTACTTTTAGTAACCATTTAGATGGGCAGGTTGTAAATGTACTGGCTGTAGATGGGCTCGTTGGAGTTTGTTCAGACTCTGATCCATTTATCACCCCATCTGCAGCTCCACTTTTTTGCCAACAATGGAAAGGTTTTCCCGGATGTATGTTTCATCCCACAGGTTTGAGATCACCGCAGTAATATTCTGGTTTTGCAAGGCCCACAAATAAGCCTTCATTGGAGGTTTCATGTCGCCGGGCACAACCCTGTTCACCTTGTCCACACGCCATTCCGGTATTTCAAGGCTCTGGTGATGAGTGGCCACTGCCATGGCTGCCTTCATAGCAATAATCCCCACGCCTTTTTCCTTTGCATTTCGAATAGATCCTTCCAGAAATCCCCCGTTGATAATGTTGTAAGAAGCCATCACCATATCATATCTGCCCGAGTTGGTGGCTGCAGTAATTACCCCGGCTGCATCATTGTGGGTGGAAACTCCAAAAAAGCGTATTTTCCCTTGTTTTTTAAGGTATTCTATAGTTTCAAACATTTCCTCATTCTGCACTTCCTCCGCACTGCTCGCACCATGAGGACACAGCAGGATATCAAAATAGTCAGTGCCGACTCTTTTCAGGCTTTCTTCAAGCGAATTAACGATTTTTTTACGAAATTCTCCACTTCCTTCTACCTTATGCCCGTAATCTTTCATCATCACATTGCTCAGATAAGCACCGTCGAAGGCATTGACGTGATTTGGCCAAAAGGACATAAAATACCCGGGCTGCTCTACCCTGTTAGCGGCAATGGTATCTTTTGCCTTTTTCATATATGCCTCCTGTTTAGAGGCTGTAAGGCCATTGAATATTTCCCTGTACATCCTGTTTCTTAAACTGGAAAAACCGCTTATTTTGGTTGCAAGATAAACCCTTTCTCTTTTAGACGAACTGTCGAGCAGTTTTCCATATGCTGTTTCACATTCTCCCCTTCCATAAGCAGGGGCCATATCGAGGTAATTAAGCCCCATTTCCATGGCCAGATCCATGTGTTTATAATTATCATTTCGGATAGGATCGCCACCACATACCACTTCCGATACCATCATTCCGGTTCTTCCCAGCTGTCTATAGGCCATGGTGCTTTGTTTGTTTCTCCACTCAGGGGCGACAGCTTTTTCTGTTGCCACTGTAGTATTTTGCCTGGTTGACGAACCAAGTGTCTTTAAACCGCCTACTGACAAACCCACTGATGCCAAAGCCCCGAATTTTATAAAGGCTCTTCTCTTAATGCCTGGATTGTTCGGTTTCTTATCCATCTTTGAATAATTTGGTTAGAATGGTTAATGATAAATAATTGCTCTTTAAGCTTCCAATTCGTTTCAGGTTTTCAGGTTTCAGGTTTCAGGTTTCAGTTTTTCAGGTTTTAGGTTTTCAGGTTTTAGTTGTCTTCCATCGGATTAAAGGTTAAAACTCGGTTCCTTTAGCCATTTGTCGATCTTCAACCGGTTATGTCCAGCCTGTAATCATCGGCTACTAAAAATATGGCAATGCTGATTAAGGCAACCTTGATTTTGTGTTCATGTTTAATATAACATTTTGCACTCATAAAATGTTCAAGAACAATTCCATGTCCAGCCTGGAAGGAGGCTGTTGTAATACTGACGCTCTGCATAACCATCTGGCAAATTAAAAACACTTACCATATGGTGCGATCTTTTGTGAAGTATTTAGAGATAATGATTAATTTTATCTTCACAGTCCGCCCTGTAATAATAATTGCGTTTAGCTGGAACCATTGTTATCAGCCGTTTAACCATTTTTTTTTAAAGATAGGGCACTAAAGTAACTTTGAAACAGGATATTAACCCTGCTCCCTTGCTTAGGTTTTCCCCTCACCACCCCCTTCGGAAGATTCACAGATACCAGTATTTGTATGCATGGATCTTATACGGGCTAATGACCATTTACTGGATCACTCCCAAAGATTTCAAACAATTAATCCATTTAATAAAAAAGGTGCGTTATATCTAAGAATTACAGTTCCTCTATTAACCATTGTAATTCTTTTTAAAATTTAACATAAAATTAAGTGTACTGTCATCGAACGGCAGAGTTCAGGGGGCCGTTTTATCCACACTCATCTAATCTTTTGATGATGCAAAATGCCACCCCTTAACGATAGGCTTTTATCCATTGAATTTCAAGATGAAACTCACCGGCCTGTTTATCAGATATTAAGAATCCCACTTGTTGAATATCTTCCGGTGAGACAGGTTCCGTGTCTGGCAGTATTCGTCCTCTGAATACAGGCACGCATTTGTCGAAAGGAACAGAGATTGTTTGCCACTGATCTATATCAGTTTCAAAGTGATACCGGTATGATATCCCATCAGGCCGGTCATCCGTTCGTATTCTGAACTGGTATTTTTTGCCGTCACCTTTTACCCGGACCAGGATACCTTTAAATCCGTGCAGATTAAACTGCATAGCTTTTGTTCTGGTAGAGGCAAAGCCACCATTATTTTCCAGCGATACATTCCCGGAAAAAACAGCAGTATTACTATCACTCAAAATGAAGCTGCTTTTCGAGAGGCCGCCCATAACGCCATCATTGACAACCAGCCAGTCGTCCACATTTTCTAATGTGCCAAAGTCAAATAATATGGCCTCATCTGAAGCCCTGTTGTATGAATTCATCGATATGATCCCTGTTGTGATAAATTTTGAAAACCCCGCACAAGTTACCAAAAAAAATGTTCTTTTTTTTCCCCATAACGGTGGAACCAACATTTGCCCTTACCGCTGTTGATCAAAATCAAATTAACAAGCTACAGGACTGCGTACTAAAATATGTGCATGGCAGGTATTATGTGCCGAAAAGTCCCACCTTTGAGATTGCAGATCAGGACCCGGCTCGAAACCACTCCACTGCATCCTTGCCATATATGGGCTGGATCAGGCGACTTTTATTTCGATATGGCATGCCGGGTTTTAATCCAACTTCTATGATCCAAAGCTGAATCTGTATCAGTTCGCTCACAGTTTTTGCCATGAGCCGAACCTCGCAACCCTTCTTGTACTTTGGATCTTTTAATCGTCGTTTCTCATCTGCCATGCGGACAAAGCCACGTTGCAGAAATAACTTCTTCAAAGCAATTTCTGGTTCTTCGATAGATAAATTGAAGTCCTGTCCAAGATCAAAAAAATCTTCCATTTGTTAAGATGTTTTTTAGTACTACCTTAACTTATCAATCCTGTTGCAAATCTCACGGCCTTT
>CAZFOO010000125.1:0-10864 GCA_964520585.1 uncultured Bacteroidales bacterium | reverse complement strand
ACTAATTGAATATTAACTTGATTAACCTAATTTGTAAACATGAATGATTGGGAAACATAAACGTTTCCCGGTCATTTTGCTTTTAAGGGGGGAACCATAGTAAATATATATGTCAGCCTCATGATACCCTGAGCTGGCACACACAAAATGATATAATAATGAAACTAAACATTACCAATAAATCTGTTATACTGATATTCCTGGTGCTGATAGCTGACCAGGTATCAAAGCTCTGGGTAAAGACCAATATGGTGCTGGGACAGGAAATACCGGTTATCGGCGACAGGGTAATTATCCATTTTACCGAAAATTACGGCATGGCTTTTGGATACGAATTCGGCGGTGAATACGGGAAGATCATTCTAAGCATCTTCCGGATACTGGCCGTTGCCGGAATTATCTGGTACCTGAAGCATCTGATTGAAAAGAATGCACCACAGGGACTGGTACTTAGTATTTCACTGATCCTGGCAGGTGCAGTGGGTAATATTATCGACAGTGCATTTTATGGGATGATCTTTTCGGAAAGTTTTTATACAACAGCAGAAATGTTTCCCGAAGGAGGTGGTTACTCCTCTTTCCTGCATGGAAGAGTGGTTGATATGCTTTATTTCCCTGTCCTCCGGGGCAACTGGCCTGACTGGATACCTCTTCTGGGAGGGGACAGGTTTATTTTCTTCCGGCCGGTATTTAATCTTGCCGATACAGCTATAACAACGGGTGTGCTGATAACTCTGGTTTTTTACAGGAAGCATTTCAATTAGAGGCTTATCTGCTGCCGGTGCTTTTCCGGAGATGGTCCTTCTTCTCCCTGTATATGAACCAGCAATATTCAAGGGTGGCGATGAACAGCAAAGCATAGCCCAGAAGCTCGGTGCCTTCTTCTACCCCGCTCTTAACCCAACGCACATAATCGGCCGTTTCTTCAACTCCCAAATTATTGAGCCACAATGATTCCCTGCCAAACAGCCTTGAAAAAACCATAATGGTGATGAAACCAGAAATGTTAACACCAAAAGCCGTTAATTTCAGATAATCGTAAAATGGCTTAATTAATGTTTCTCTGTTCCGGTAAACATATATAATTGTAATAATCAGAGCTATAAGCACTAAAAGTTGCCAGGCGCCAATAAACCATGTGGCTAAATAATTATTGTATTCACGGATGAATGCCATAAGGGCCATGCCTGATAACATCCCTGTAAAGCCCGTGATACCACGGTCATACCTGCCAATGGAAAAATAGAGGACAGAGCTTAATAGTATGAATATCTCCTGGGCCCATTCAGTCAGCGAGTCCTCTCCGTACCTTCCTCCTTCGGTCAGCGTAAGTGAATCCAGGTAAATAATGTGACTGATTCCGGCCAGTATGGCTGAATAAAACAGAATCCTGAAAACAGCATATGCTATTGGAAAGGTATATTGTCTGTTGGTTTTCATATTGTCTTGTTAATTAACAGGTACAAAGAAAAGAAGTTAATCCCATTTTTCATAATCTTTTTCCATAAGCATATTCCATTAATATTTCCATATCCCTTTCCTGTAACCTTAGCAGTAAGCATATTCCATCAATATTTCCACAAACTACATTTCTCAAACATTTTCCATAACTACCATCAATATACCTTATCTAAATACGCAGATGAAAGAGCCAACTTAATTATCCGGGCTTGATTTGTAAAATTAAAATTATTGAAGATAACTGGAATTATTTTTAGTTTCTGCCGGAAGATTTGCCGGAGTTTCTGCCGGAATATTTACCGGAGTTTCTGCCGGGAGATTTGCTATTTTTAATTGATTTAAATAAATTTACAGCCTGCGGCATTTTTAAGGGCTGGTAAATTATCCCGGAATACTGCCTTAATAAATATTGTATTGTGTAGAATTCGCTTTTAAATCATCAATATAGGAATTCGCTTTAAACTCTTTACAAAAAAATTACTTTAAATTCATTGAAGTGATTTGCTTTTAAGTCATCTTCATTATAGGAATCAGATTTTAAATCATTATAAAAATTTACAATTTATCCATTATGAGAACTTCGCTTTTTATTACTTTGTCGGCTTTTATGGCCTTGCTCCTTTCCTGCAATGATAAGGAAGTGGTGAATGTTTATTCGTCGAGGCACTATGATGTGGATACCAGACTGCTCAATAAATTCTCTGAAGAGACCGGTATTAAGGTGAATACAGTCAAGGCGGACAGTGACCAGCTGGTCACCAGGATGGAAACGGAAGGTGAACGCTCCCCTGCCGATGTCCTGATCACCGCCGATGGTACCAGGCTGGTTATTGCAAAGGAACGCGGACTCCTGCAAAGGATTGAGCCTGGTATTAACGGTTCTAAGGTCCCCCCTCAATGGAGGGACAAAGATAATTACTGGACCGGGCTTACCAAAAGGGTGAGATTCATGGTTTATCATCCCGGCAGGGTTGATGTAAACGAATTATCTGATTATGAAAGCCTGACCGCCGATAAATGGAACGGGAGATTGCTGGTACGGTCTTCAAACAGCCATTATAACCAGACTCTCCTTGCTTCAATGATAATTGCGCTGGGTGAACATGGTGCACTGGAATGGGCCAGGGGTATTGTTAATAATATGGCCCGGGAACCGGGCGGAAATGACAGGGATCAGGTTAAATTTATTGCTGCGGGACTGGGTGATGTGGCCATCGTAAATTCATATTATATGGGCTTGCTGCATAATTCCGGGAACAGTGAGGAGAGAAATGTGGCTGAGCAGATGGAGGTGTTCTTTCCCAACCAGGATGGCAGGGGCGCCCATGTAAATATCAGTGGCGTGGGACTGGCGGCCCATGCTCCAAACAGGGAAAACGGACAGAGGCTCATCGAATTCCTGCTGAGCATGGAGGCACAGGAACAGATAGCGAAAGAGAATTTCGAATACCCTGTCCTGCCGGATGCCGGATTGCCGGACCTGCTCATGAAATGGGGACCATTCAGGGAAGATATGGTATCCCTTGACAGCCTGGGACAATACAGTGGGCAGGCCATGAGGATATTTAACCGGGCGGGATGGAAATAAACAGATTGCCGGAATTTCTGCGTTCACGTTTCAGGGGAAGCAAACTTTCTCTGCTTTCTCTTGTGATAACTCTTTTTATTATTGTTCCACTTTTTATTATTGTACGAGAATTTTTCTCACCATCAACGGAAACATGGGATCACTTTGTCTCGTCATTGGTAACCGGATACCTGAAAAACAGCCTGGTGCTGATTGCGGGAGCGGCAGCGGGAACGTTCATAATGGGCACCGGAACGGCCTGGCTGGTAAGCATGTACGACTTCCCGGGGCGCAGGTTCTTCTCCTGGGCCCTGGTGATGCCTATCGCGATTCCGGCTTATATCAATGGATATACCTGGGCGGGAATGCTTGACTATACTTCTCCTCTTTATACTTTTTTGCGCGACCGCTTTGCCCTGGACACGGGGGCATTCCTGTTTTTCGACTTGCTCACGCCAAAAGGGGTGATAATCATATTTTCTCTTTCTCTTTATCCTTATGTGTATCTTATAAGCCGGGCATTCTTCATGAACCAGTCCGCCGTTATGATGGAAACAGCGGCTTCAATGGGCCGATCCCCGGTGCAGTCATTTTTCCTGGTGGCACTGCCGATTGCCCGGCCGGCAATAGTTGCGGGTGTTTCCCTGGTGCTGATGGAGGTGCTGAATGATTACGGACTGGTACGGTATTTCGGGGTGGAGACCTTTACCACCGGGATTTTTTCTGCCTGGTTTGCTTTCGGGGATCAGGGTACTGCTCTCAGGCTGGCGGGATGGTTGTTGGCCATGGTGTTGATCATCATTGTTTTGGAAAAGTTCCAAAGGGGCAGGGCGCGGTTCGATATCGTGGGGGGCAGCTTCAGGCCCCTTAGAAGAAGGTGGCCGGGAAAGACAATGGCTGCAACAATCTCTGTTGCCGTTTCCTTGCCTTTCTTGCTTGGCTTCCTGATACCTTTTCTTACGCTTGTATGGTGGACCTTAAAAACGGCTGCGATAGTGGTGGACACATCCTTTATCCGGCTTACGGCAAACAGCTTTTTACTGGGGGCATCGGCTTCAGTTACCGGCATGGCGGCAGCAGTCATCATATTGTTTGCTCTGAGGGTCAACAAATCAAAATTCATGTACCTGCTGTCCAGGTTAGCTACCATGGGTTATGCACTGCCTGGTGCGGTGGTGGCAATAGGGATACTGATACCCTTGTTGGTGATGGACAGCTGGATGAGGCCACTGCTGGACCGCCTGCCATGGGGCATGGGAACGGTGATGGTCAGCAGCTCGGTAATTGCTCTTCTTTATGCTTACCTGGTGCGTTTTCTTGCAGTGGGATACAACAATCTGGAAGCCGGTTATGAAAGGATCTCCATGAGTATTGATGAATCTGCTGCTTCTCTTGGAAGCAGTAACAGCCGGACTTTCATGAAACTTCACTTGCCGCTGCTGAAAGCTTCTCTTCTTGGCGGGGGACTCCTTATTTTCGTGGACGTGCTGAAGGAGTTGCCGCTGACGCTAATACTAAGACCCTTTAATTTCGACACCCTGGCAATAAGGGCATTTGAATATGCCAGCGATGAGCGTGTGGCGCAGTCAGCACCTGCGGCCCTTATTGTGATACTTACCGGAATGATCCCGGCATTCATGATGAACAAATTGTTAACTAAAAAGGTTTTGCGGAAATGAGCTTATTGTTGTTGAATGAAGTATCCAAGGTTTTCAGTACAACGGAGGGATTTGCGGTAACACGAATATCGCTGGAGTTGGAAAAGGGTGAAATAATGGCACTTCTGGGAGAGAGCGGGAGTGGTAAAACGACCATTCTCAGGATAATAGCGGGATTTGAGAAGCCCTCCTCGGGAGAGGTCATGCTTCATGGGAAAAGGGTTGCAGGTGATGGAATTTTCATTGAACCTGAGAAGAGAGGCGTCGGAATAGTCTTTCAGGATTATGCACTCTTTCCCCATCTCAGGGTCAGGGAAAATTTGGAGTTCGGACTTAATAAGTTCCCGCCGGCTGCAAAGAAGGAAAGGATTAAACAGTTGATGGAGCTGACGGGAACCTCATCGCTGGGGGAAAGGTATCCTCATGAACTTTCGGGGGGACAGAAACAACGGATCGCTTTGGCCAGGGCACTGGCACCCGGACCAGATCTTATACTGTTCGATGAGCCATTTAGCAGTATCGACAGTATGCTGAAAAATCAAATGCGAAGGGATATAAAAAGGATATTGAAAAATTCGGGTGCCACGGCAGTATTTGTAACTCACGATACCAGGGATGCCATGGTGATGGCGGACAGGATATGTATGCTGAGAAATGGTGAGAGCATACAGACAGGCACACCCGATGAGCTTTACAATTTCCCGCATAACGCTTATGTTGCGGACTTTTTCGGCAAGACCAACCTGATCAGGGGAGAAGTGACTGCCAAGGGATTGAAAACCGCCCTGGGGTTATTTCCTTATAAAGGTGAAAAGAGAAAAGAGGGAGAAAAGGTCTTACTGTCGATAAGGCCGGAAAATTTCGTAATTAAAAATCAGGAGGATGGCTGTTTATGTGGAGATATAGTGGACAGGAATTTTATGGGTGAATATGACGAACTGGTTTGTCATGTGGTTACCGAAAAAGGGTATAACGAGGAGGTGATTATCAAAATAGCACCTGATGAATCATGCGACGAAAAAAAGTGCTACTTCAGGCCCAGCAAAAAAAGTATCCGGATCCTTGCCGATAAACCCGTCGAAATCAAAAAAGGTAATCCGGAAAAGCGGTAACAACATTTTACAGGAAATCCCCGGCAATCCGGATGCCCAAATAAAACGTATACATGGATCAAACGGGTGCCATCAACTTACACACGCTTAATTTTAAAGGTTTCACCGATTCAGTGTTGGCCGGACTTCGCGGGACAGTGTAGTCTATTTTTTTCTTCAGACTTAAGGATATTAAAGGGAAGATGAGTGAGGGATTTAAAAACCTGACCCATCTCTTTCATATTATCATCATCTTCTTCGTAATACCAGTTGATAACCAGATTGCTGTCCTGCGCATAAACTTTCTCAAGAACCCTGATCATGCTTAAAAGGCAACGTGTGGAACTGCCATTCAGGTATTCAAAACTAAGATCTATTTGTGTTATCCTGCCGTTGCACCTGGAGTAATTCTCCATGAGGCTGGTGAGAGGATGATAAAATAGTTTTGAATCTTCAAGTATGCTGCGCCCTGATATACTGACCATCCCGCTTCTGAAATGAACCTCCGGCGTCTTAATGGTCCTGTCTATTTCTACATCCATAAATTTATTGTCTTTTTCTATCAATGATATACTCATCTCCGGAATAAAATTTAATCTATCTCTCGGGTCTGGAGCCTGTTGATGACAAACAAAAGGCATGGAGCCCGTTAGTAATAACACTGATAACCGTCAGTAAAATTTTACATTTATGAAGCAGGGATCTCCCTCTTCATTTGCTTTGATGTAGTAAGTAAAATCCGGTTGTGTATCTGCCCTGTTGGAATCGGTTATCCGGTAGTTACCACAGGAAAGGATCTCAAAGCCGAAATGAACGATCTTTTCCTCTTCATGCTGCCGGACTATCTTGAAATAATAGGTCATCTCTGTCTCTTTCCTGATACAGACATTGGGAAGGGCTGCCTTAACCCCATTTGGGGAGGGACCGTCTTCGAGGGATTGCTCATTGATATTTAGTCCGGCAGTAAGATAAACACTGTTTTCGAATTCCATGTTGCCGGCACTGTAATAAACAACGGCATCAGTGGTTTCCTTTGATCCTGACAGGGTGAATGAAACCAGCACCTCGTTTTCTCCAACCTCAACAGGGCTGGTGGAGGTATTATGGATAGAGATGTCCGGATCGTTCAGATCTTCCGTACCGGCATCAATTGCCGTATATTGGAGATCTTCCCCGCAAGAGATCATAAAAGTTGAAATAATGACAAAACCAATTAATGGAATAGCTAATCTCTTCATTTTCTTAGTTTTTAAATTGTTTTTTAAGTTTAATGCCGGGGATGGGGCTAACAACAACTAACTAATTTGACAAATGCATAATATTATTTGATAAATAAACCTCCTGTTATGACTAATACAAATATAAACCCTGGATAAATGAAATACGATGACCGGGGTCACCGCAACAGGGATAATCTGGACAACAGTGCTAGGGGGTCCCCTTAACCGGAATTGAAAGAAAAAAAAGCAAATGTTCTGGCTATGTGCAGATTACCGGAATACCCTTTAAAAACAAAGTCTCTGAAGGAAAATTCCGGAGCAAGCCAAAAAGTCTTCTTTGGAAAAATTTTGCCGGAGCTCAGATAAGTTATTTAAAGTAAATTTCTGCGGGGGCAAAAAATTATTCTGAGATAAGATTCTACTAAAATCAATATTAGGGCAAAACCCGAAGCCGTCCGGTCTGGTTCTGATGAATCCATGACCGGGGCAGTTTAAACTGTTGTGTGGTAATTTTTCATCTCTTTGGCCAGCGCCCGAGCGTTTCCGGTATGATGGTCCAGTTCCTTCCAGAAGGCGGGAGAATGATTTTTGTGGACAGTGTGTACCAGCTCGTGGAGTATTACGTAATCAATAAGCCGGGAAGGAAGCTGCATCAGGAAGATACTCAGGTTAATATTGTTTACCGCTGAACAACTCCCCCACCGGGTGCGGCTGCGCCTGATACTGACACGCCGGTAGCTGAAGCCATGTTTACGGGCCAGCATGGCGGTACGCTCCGGAAGGTAGTCAAGCGCACGAAGTCTGAGCTGTTCTTCCGCGAGCCTTAATTCGGCATTATTCTTAGGCGACGGGTGCTGCTCTTCATATAATCTTGCCCGGGCGATCTTTTCTTTAAGCCATTCGTTATGCTGGTACAAAAAAGCTTCGGCATCACGGTAGGCTGCATACCATGGAAGAGTAATCCTGACTCCGCGCCATGGTTTTACCGTAAGTGTGAATTTACGCGCACGGCGGCTTTTGACAAAGGAAACCTCGCCGATAAGCGGATATGCTTTAATTTTTTTTCCCATTTATCCCTGCTGTTGGCAATGCAAAAAGAATATAAAATATCCTTTTAACAAAAAAAAACTTAACATATCGATTCAAATACTGGATATTAATTATCTTTGGTACTATTTTAAAAAATATGGTTTTTTTATACGGAGTTAGTAAACTGGAACAGGCTGTTAATTCCTTTGGTATGACAGGCTTTTTTAACTTTTATCCGAAATAAACCTTAATAAATAATATCAATTATGTACCGCATCAGATCTTTATTTAATTGCCTGCTTGTCACCGTCATGATTTTTTCAGTTGTGAAAGAAGCAGGAGCCCAGGAATTATGGTCACTCGAACGTTGTATTAATTATGCTCTCGAAAATAACATTATGATCAAACAGCAGGAGCTGAACACCATGATTAGCGAAAATTCACTTCTGCAGGCCAGGATGAACCGGCTCCCCTCAATGAATGCAAATACCCAGCAAAGTTTCAACTTCGGACGGACCCTTGATTTTCAGACCAATACATATATAGACAGGAACACCAGATCATTAAGTGCCAATGCCAGCACCCAGCTTACCCTATTCAATGGTTTCCAGATAACCAACAGCATAAAGCAGAATGATCTGGACCTGATGGCGAGTCTGGCAGATCTGGACAAGCTAAAAAATGACATCTCGCTGAATATAGCTTCGGCATACCTTCAGATCCTTTTCAACAAAGAACTGTTGAATATTGCAGAAAACCAACTCAGTATAACCAGGCAGCAGGTGGAGAGGACCGCCAGACTGGTTGAGGCGGGCAGCCTGCCCCGGGGCAATCTCCTGGAAATACAGGCCCAGGAGGCTTCAGACAACCTGAGAGTGGTGAATACAAATAGCCAGCTGACCATGTCATACCTGACTCTAACCCAACTACTAGAGCTTCCTGCTCCGGAAGATTTTGAAATTGAGATTCCCGATTTCGACGAGGTACAGGTTGTCAGTCCCCAATACCAGGTAGATCCGGTATACGAAGCAGCCCTTGAAACACAGCCCCAGATAAAAAGCTCCGAATTACAACTTTCCAGTTCCGAAACAGGCCTGAGCATAGCAAAAGGCCGTCGCAGTCCCCGTCTCTTCCTCTCAGGAAGCTACGGATCGGGATATCAGGAGGTAACCTCAGAGCGTGATGATTTCTTCGAAACTCCATCTTTCAGGGAACAAATGAAGAATAATCAGAGTACCACTTTCTCCATGGGCTTATCAATACCCATATTCAATTCCTGGCAGGTTAATACCGCAATTGCAAATGCCAGGATCGGTGTGATGAATGCCGAATACAGCATGCAGCGGACTAAAAATCAGCTTTACCAGGAGATCCAGCAGGCATATACTGACGTGGTGGCGGCTCATGAAAATTTCAGGGCTACGGAGGCTGCACTGGAATCAATAGAAGAGTCTTTCAGGCATACCGAACAACGTTTCGAGGTAGGTATGGTTACCACAGTGGAGTTTAACCAGGCACTCAACCAGCTTACCACAACCCGGTCAGAACTGCTGAGAGCAAAATATGAATACATTTTCCAGTCTAACATACTCGAATTTTACCTGGGACATGAGATAACTCTATGAGATACAATTATCTGAAATATAATATCAAGTAACAATATCAAGAAAATTCATTGACAACCCTAATAAACAGTAAATACAGATGAAGTCAAAAAAAACCATGAGATACCTCATCATAGCAGCTGGTATACTCATAGTACTTGCCGTTGCAGGCAAACGCGCAGGCTGGTTCGGAAAGGAACTGGAGATTGATGTCGCCACAGACAAAGCAGAAAAACGGACCATAGTGGAAACCATAACTGCTAATGGCAAGGTGAGGCCTCAAACAGAAGTTAAGATCAGTCCCGATGTGTCGGGAGAGATAGTTGAGTTATATATTGCAGAAGGTGAACAGGTGGAGGCCGGGGACCTCCTGCTGAGGATAAAGCAGGATACATACATATCAATGAGGGACCGGGCAGAGGCAGCTGTAAACTCAGCCAAGGCAAATCTGGCCAATTCCAGGGCACGCCTGGCACAGGTAACCGCACAGTTTGAACAGGCAGAAAAAAATTATGAACGTTCCAGAAAGCTTTATGAACAGGGTACAATATCCGAATCAGATTATGAGACGGCCAGATCCAATTACCAGGTAGCACAAGCAGAGGTTGAAGCAGCCAGGCAATCGGTACAGTCGGCCGAATATAATGTGAAAAGTGCAGCTGCATCACTGGAGGAAGCCGAGGAAAACCTTCAGCGCACCATTATCTATGCGCCAATGAGTGGTACTGTATCGATGCTTAACGTGGAACAGGGTGAAAGAGTGGTAGGTACGGCTCAGATGGCAGGTACCGAAATGCTTAGAATAGCAAATCTGAACATGATGGAGGTGCTGGTGGAGGTCAATGAGAATGATATAGTAAGGGTCAAGCAAAATGATACGGCAATAATTGAAGTTGACGCTTATCTGGGTGAGGATTTCAAGGGGGTGGTCACGGAAATTGCGAACTCGGCAAATGTTGCCAACGTGGGTGCAGACCAGATTACCAATTTCGATGTAAAGATACTCATACTGCCCGCCTCATACCAGCACCTGATGCCGGAAACCCCGGGCGGACGCTTCCCCTTTCTGCCAGGTATGTCGGCAACGGTAGATATCCAGACCAACACCAAATCCGGTATCCTCACAGTGCCGATCCAGGCGGTAACCACCCGTTCCGATTCTCTGCTTCTTGCTGAAACAGATTCAGATTCAGACCCGGATTCAGATTCAGACCCGGATTCAGATTCAGACCCG
>CAZFOO010000124.1:9554-10986 GCA_964520585.1 uncultured Bacteroidales bacterium | reverse complement strand
CTGAATACGAATACCATGCTTTAGTAAATAATTGAATATTAATTTGATAAACCTGTTTTATTCGAATGAATGCCTTGTGATGTTAATGCCTGTAAATATATGCTTTATAACCCTTCAATGGCATTTTAATTTTATCTTTGTATTTTTCATTCTGAATGTGATGCTTTTGTCGAAACTTTATTTTGCAACTATCTAAAGATATGCTATTAGCGTTGCTATTTAGAATTTTCAATTTACTCTTTTTAAGTAATAAGTCCAATAATTATAATAAATACAGATGAAAATCCTCTCAGTAGTGGGTGCAAGACCCAACTTCATGAAAATAGCACCATTTGCCAAAGCCATTGATAACCACAACGACAAAATGCCTGATCGGCGGATTCAGCATATCCTGGTCCATACTGGCCAGCATTATGATGTGCGTATGTCAGAGTCTTTTTTCAAAAGCCTGGGCATTCCCGATCCCGGTATCAACCTTGAGGTGGGGTCGGGGACTCACTCTGAACAGGTAGGATATACTATGATAGGTATCGAAAAGGTCCTGATGAGGGAAAAGCCTGACTGGGTGGTGGTGGTTGGCGATGTGAATGCCACCCTGGCGGTTTCGGTGGCTGCTAAAAAGCTGTGTATCCAGGTGTGCCATATAGAAGCGGGATTGCGGTCGGGAGATATGACCATGCCGGAAGAGATTAACAGGCTGGTGACGGACCGTTTGAGCGACCTGCTGCTTACCCCCGACCGGATTTCTTCGGAAAACCTGCGCAGGGAGGGTGTTCCTGAAGAGAAAATATCTTTTGTGGGCAATATCATGATCGACACTCTTGAAGAAAACAGGGAAAAGGCTGCTCTACTGGATATTGCCGGTATCATCAGGGAGAACGTCTGTGAGGGCTTTATATGGGACGAAAAGCCAATTGATGAGAACGGGTATGGTCTGATGACCCTTCACCGCCCCTCCAACGTTGATGAGCAGGCAGTTTTTGAGCCTCTGATCCGTTTTTTACTGGAGGAGGTGAGTCCCAATTTTAAACTGATATGGCCTATCCACCCCAGGGCAAGAAAAAAACTGGAAGATTTCGGACTATGGGAGATGGTTGCCGGACATCCGCAGATCATCCTTCTAAATCCCATAGGTTATCATGAAATGCTGAGGCTCAACATGAGCACCGCCATCATGCTTACCGACAGCGGGGGACTACAGGAGGAGTGCTGCGTTCTGGGTACGCCCTGCCTTACTTTACGCTGGAATACCGAGAGACCGGTAACTCTGAGGGAGCATGGAGGTGCAAGTGTTCTGGTGGGAAACAGCGTAGAAAAAATACGTAAGGAGTACCTGGATACCCTGTCACAAAATACCCGCCCCCAAAGACCCGAACTTTGGGATGGCAAAACGGCGGAGCGCTGCCTGAAAAGCATCCTTAATCACTCGTGA
>CAZFOO010000124.1:7326-9454 GCA_964520585.1 uncultured Bacteroidales bacterium | reverse complement strand
TGGCTCCTCTCCTTAGTTGAAATAGAAAAATAATACAAAGCCCCATTTCCGAAATCCTTCAGCCATTTGTATTTTTGTTGTTGTTTTGACATAAAGATACAAAAAGTCCTTTATCACAAGGTTGAAACGCAATCAATTGATTAGCTCAAGTCTACCACAACTAACTGCTTTATCAGCTCTGTGTTTTTATGCATCTCCGCCCCCTGGCTGAACGGCCAGAAACACGCATGCACGGTCCATCTAATAATTTTATCAGCACAAATTCTACTCCATGATCGTCCCTGGAAGCACCTGCTTCACGGCATGACAGACATATTATTTAGTCCCTATATTGATAACTTTTAGTGTTTTTTGAAAAACATTCGAATCATTCTGGCCTCGAATAATCCTGTTTAAACAATTCCCCTCAAAAAATGTTATTATTTTGATTTATTGAATCTTAAAAAACTTCCACTTTTAATCGAGGCAAAACTAACGTTGGGTTGTTGACTTTTTTAGCGTTTGTAATTTTAATAACGCAACACTAATGTGGCGGCCTTGTTCTAATTTAATGCTATTATAACCGGGATTGATGATGACGAATACAAATTTCAATACATTCATAAATAATTACAGGAACAGGCTTTCTGAGCTGTTCGCCGAAGATAACTATAACACATCGCTGGCAACGAGCAGGGGTCTGCCACCGGATTTTCTTAATAAAATACTGGAATGCGGACCGTTATCCGTGTTTATTCCCCGGGAATACGGTGGACGAGGTTCAAAAACGAGTGAAACGCTTTCGATGTTGGAAACCAGTTCCTACTATTCCCTTCCTCTTTCCCTGATGATGGGGATAAACGGAGCCTTATTCCTGCTCCCCGTGGCAGGATATTCGAATGATGAGGTTAAAAAAGAGGTTTTCGGGAAGTTTCTGGAGGAACAAAATATGGGGGGTCTAATGATCACCGAGCCTGAACATGGTTCGGATGCGCTTAGGATGCAGACCGGATTTACGAGGTATGACGGGGGGTACAGGGTACGTGGACTAAAACACTGGGCGGGATTGACAGGACAGGCTGATTACTGGCTGATGACGGCCAGGGAAATGGATCTCTCAGGCAAGCCGGGCAGGGACATCGGCTTTTTTATTCATGATGCAAAAAGGGGCGGTATTACGGTTGAAGAGTATTTCCCAAATCTGGGTCTGTATATGCTGCCCTACGGTCGTAATAAAATTGATATCAGCATACCCGAAAAGTACAGGCTGAAACCTGCAACTACGGGGGTCACCATGATGCTGGATGTGCTGCACAGAAGCAGGCTCTATTTTCCGGGGATGGGAACGGGCTTCCTTAAAAGGATGCTTGACGAATCTGTCAGCCATGCCAAAAAACGCCTGGTAGGCGGCGTTAGCCTGTCCGGCTACGATCAGGTGAAGGAGAGACTGGCCAGACTGCAGGCATGGTTCACCTCCAGCTCGGCAATGAGCTTCTTTACGGCAAGCAATATCAGCGCGACGGATGATACTTCACGGCTCGACCTGGCGGCAAATTCTATTAAGGCGCTGGTAACGGACTATATGCAGGAGGCTGCTCAAAGCTTTTTACAACTGACCGGGGCTAAGGGATACCGTCTGGATCACCTGGCAGGCAGGTCGGTGGTGGACAGCCGGCCTTTCCAAATATTTGAGGGCTCTAATGACATTCTTTATCAGCAGATTACCGAATCGGTGCTTAAACTGATGCGCAAAAAGAAGGTGAATAACCTGTTCGACTTTTTTAAGGGATACAGCCTTTCGGAAAAATCGGCCGGATACCTCAGGGATTCCCTGGATTTCGAAGTCGATTTCAAAATGCCCCAGCGGAAGATGGTTGAGCTGGGCAGGGCTGTTAGCCGGGTGGTGACGATGAATATGACAATCGACCTTGGCGCCGGCGGCTTTAACCAGGAAATGATATCCAACGGGTTGAAAGTGCTGCAGCAGGAGATCCACACGATCATTGCATCCTTTAATTACAGGCCTGAACCAATAGTGGTGGAGGAATATCAAAGTGACAGCAACTGGCTTTCCTATATGGAACCATCCTGACCACCATGAAATACCCTGATCCATCCTGACGGCCCGGACATATCCTGATCATCCTGA
>CAZFOO010000124.1:0-7226 GCA_964520585.1 uncultured Bacteroidales bacterium | reverse complement strand
CATCCTGATCATATTGACCATTCTGCCATTTCATGGCAACCCCGAAATATATAATACTGCCCATTATAAGCCTTACGAACATCCTGTCAGATCGGAACTATCAATATCAGCGACAAATCGGGATCATTTTGGAATATCTGACATTCCTGATAAGGAATAATAGTTAATGGCCTCTTATTTCAGCACCTCGAGGAACCCGGCAGGAACCGAGATAAGCAACTGCTGGCCAATATGTTCAATGCGTACCATCACCCGCCGGTTTCCACGGTAATCAACCAGCTCTCCTTCCAGTCCGTGCATAGGTCCGCTAACTACCTTAACCTTGTCGCCCGGGGTGAAATTTTCGGCGGTCACCTCCACATCGGCCTCAGTGGCAACGATCTTTCTCAGCACATCGATCTGGTTTTCGGGTATGGGCACAGCCTTGCCTTCAAAGGTTATGTAACATACTACCCCTCTTGTATTCAATACCCTGTAATAGTCCTTCTTCTCAATTTTTACGAAAATATAACATCTCATAAGGGGTTCCTCAACCCACTTGCGGCGGTCACTCCACTGCTTAAGCCGTTTCTGAAGGGGAAGATATGCTTCTATGCCCTGCTCCAGCAGCTCCTGCAGGACCTTCTTCTCTGCACGGGATTTAGTGTAGGCTGCATACCATTTTTGTTTCCTGTCGGCCATATTAGATGTTGATGTTTCTTTAGTTTAACGCAAAAACCACCTCCTTACTAAACCCACCTCCTCCGGTGACGGATAGTCCGATTTTAGCGAATATTTTACTGTTGTAAAAATAATTCTTTGCCGGTAAAAATTCACAATTATTACGGGTTCAATTTGTATTGCGGACTCACTGGTGATGTGTCAATTTTTAACACTTATGCCAAAAAATTGATATTATTGACCTTACACATTTATTTCAATTATTGGATTGAAAACATAATCGATGCTAAAATTAAAGTAATTATAATTTAATCATTTTATTATCTGTGCTTTAAAGGTATTTTGGTTTTGCTGTTTATTACAGTATCAATTTTAGTGCATTAGCTGTATTGCGGACTTATTGATTATTTTTTTGAAAATATTTTTTTTCATTGATTAAATATCCTTGTACCGAATATAAACCTTTCTTTCCACCAGGGATCATCCAGCGAGGTGATGGTTACTCCTCTGGATGAAGATGCATGGATAAATTGATTATTCCCGGTATAAATGCCTGAATGGGTAATTAAACGGCGTGTTTGATAGGTCCTTATAAAAAATACCAGGTCGCCTTCGCTAAGCAGCTCCTTCCCGTAAATAATTTCTCCGTACCTGGCTTGCTCCTCGGAATTATGGGGTAATTGGATACCGTGACGGGCAAATACCGCCTGTAATAATCCGGAGCAATCTATACATTCATTAGTAGTTCCGCCCATGCAATGAGGAACGCCGAGATATTTTCTGGCTGTTTCAATGATTTGGCGGGGACTGGTACTGCCGGAGTTGAGGGTTCTTCCGGTTCCTGCCTGCCGGAATTCTTCCAGCTTTCTTTTTTCAGCCGGAGTTTCGATGCCTGGGATGGAACGTCCGGTATATACCAGCCTGGAGCATGAAATGGTATGTAACTGATTTAATATGATTATATAAAAGATTATTCTAGTTCTGGCTATAAATTGTTTATCCATAATCAGCTGCTTCGGTTAATCTCTTTATAACGCGATATAATACCTGTTAAGTCTGCAATGTATCATGAAAACTACTCGCAGCATATATGAATCACAGGGGCATCTCGAAATTTATGGTGCACAGGCCTTTCGGACAAAGCCCCGCCAGGACATTACCAGGTTCTAACGTGGGTTTTTAAATGAAACTAAAAGACGTGAGTTTTTTAAATTGAACTAGAGCCTCACAAAATAAAGTGAATTAATTGCTAAGTTTTTGTGACTAATCGGCCTGCATCCTTTTTTATTGCTTGAATAAGTTTATAATTTATTATTTTCGCAGCTGATTATCCGGCGTTGATCCCTGAGGATCAATATAACCGGGTTAAAACTTTTTAAATCATTGCCGGATATGAAAACCGCGAACGCCAAAATAATGGCCCTGTATGTTGCCCTGATATCATCGGTGGTTACAGGAACTGTTGAATTATTATTTGCAAATTCAACTCTCGAACATTTTTTCCCGGTTATGGCCGGATCGGTCCTGATCGTTTTTGCCACCGTCTACCTGCTTGCCTATATATTGCTTAATAATTTTATCTACAGCAAAATAAATCCTATCTACCAGACCATTAATAATCTTAAGGATTCAGAAAAACAGTTACGAAAGGAGCTGGATAAAAGGGATATGGTTGAGGATCTTAACCAGGAAGTAGAAAACTGGGCCACGGATAAGACCCGGGAAATAGATAAGCTGAAAGAGATGGAGATTTATCGCAAGGAATTTCTGGGCAATGTATCACACGAAATGAAAACGCCGCTTTTTAATATCCAGGGCTATGTGCTCACCCTCCTGGATGGTGGTATCGATGATCCTTCTATTAACAAGCTTTACCTGGAAAGGGCAGAAAAAAGTGTTGCCCGGCTGATAAATATAGTTGGGGACCTGGATACTATTTCCCGCCTGGATTCGGGTGAGGTGAAAGTAAAATTTGAAAATTTTGATATTGTGCAACTTACCGCCGAAGTGTTTGAATCGCAGGAGATGCGGGCTAAACAGCAGGGGATAAGCCTTAAAATGAAAAACAAAAACTTCGATCCGGTTATAGTGCACGCGGACAGGCAAAGGATACAGGAGGCTATGGTCAACCTGGTGGTAAATTCGATAAAATACAGCGGTAAAAAGGGGTATACGATGGTCAGCTTTAATGATCTTGAAGACAAGATACTGGTGGAGGTGTCGGATAACGGACTGGGTATTCCTAATGAGGACCTGCCCCGTATCTTCGAGAGATTCTACCGGGTGGATAAGAGCCGGTCCCGTAACCAGGGAGGTACCGGACTGGGGCTTGCCATAGTGAAGCATGTGATTGAGGCGCATAACGAAAATATCAGGGTTAAAAGTAAAGAGAATAAGGGAACCACCTTTTCTTTCACGCTCAGGAAAGGAGTGTGAAAAGTGTTGTCTTCCCGGAAGGGTTATTCCTCTTTTTTTCATATCTTTGTGCGCTTTTAAAAGGGATATTCAAGAACAAACAGATAAAATGAGTAGTAAATTTCCGGAATATAAAGAGTTTGATCTGGCAAGGATTAATAAAGAGATACTTGATACCTGGGACAGGGAGAATACCTTCAGGGAAAGTATAGCATCCCGTGAAGGCAAACCTCCTTTTGTGTTCTATGAAGGACCGCCATCGGCAAATGGCATCCCGGGGATCCATCATGTCATATCGCGGACCATCAAGGATGTTTTCTGCCGCTATAAAACCCTGAAGGGGTTTATGGTGGACCGGAAGGCGGGATGGGACACACATGGCCTGCCAGTGGAACTAAGCGTGGAGAAGACCCTGGGAATAAAAAAAGAGGATATCGGTAAAAGCATTTCTATTGCAGAATTTAACGAGGCCTGCAAAAAAGAGGTTATGAAATATACCGACCTCTGGGAGGAACTGACGCGCATAATGGGTTACTGGGTCGATATGGATAATCCCTATATTACCTATGATAACAGATACGTGGAAACTCTCTGGTTCCTGCTCAGTGAACTTTATAAAAAGAACCTGCTCTATAAGGGATACTCCATCCAGCCCTATTCTCCTGCTGCGGGAACGGGACTGAGTACTCATGAACTGAATCAGCCGGGCTGCTACAGGGATGTAAAGGATACCACCGTGGTGGCACAGTTCAAGGTAGCGAGGAACGAAAATTCGTCATTCCTGTTTGAGGACGATAGTGAGGAGGTGTTCTTTCTGGCGTGGACCACCACTCCCTGGACACTGCCCAGCAATACCGCGCTTGCTGTGGGCGGCGACATAGGCTACAGTAGAATACGTACCTTTAACCCCTATACGGGATTGCCTGTTACAGTCATCCTGGCCAGTGAATTGGTCAGTGCGTTCTTTAAAGAGGAAAATGCATCGCTTAACGCGGACCATTACATAAAAGGTGAAAAAAAGATCCCATGGAAATTCCTCGGTGAACACAGGGGATCGGATTTTCAGGGACTCAGGTATGAACAGCTGATTCCCCTGGTACAACCGGTCGAAGGGGATGCTTTTGTGGTTCTGGTAGGGGACTTCGTAACTACTGAAGAGGGTACTGGCATTGTGCATATAGCTCCTTCTTTCGGGGCGGACGACTTTCGTATTGCTAAACAATTCGGCGTGGGCTCACTCACCCTGGTGGATAAAAAAGGAAAGTTTGTCGATGAGGCGGGATGGCTGGCCGGCAAATATGTGAAGAATGAGTACGATGAAAGCATTCCTCCCGATGCCGAAACTACCGATGTGGAGATTGCCGTTTACCTGAAAAACGAAAACCTGGCCTTCAGGATTGAGAAGTATGTACATTCCTATCCGCACTGCTGGCGTACGGATAAGCCGGTGCTTTACTATCCGCTGGACTCCTGGTTCATACGCACCACTGCTCTTAAAGACAGGCTTATAGAACTTAATGATACCATTAACTGGAAGCCTGCTTCAACAGGTTCGGGAAGGTTCGGAAAATGGCTGGAGAATCTGGTGGACTGGAACCTGTCGCGATCCAGGTACTGGGGTACTCCCCTTCCTGTATGGGTGGAGGAAAATGGTGACGAGAAACGTTGCATCGGATCGGTGGCTGAACTTAAAATTGAGATCGATAAAGCTGTGGAGGCCGGATTCATGAAGGAGAACCCCCTGAAAAACTTTAAGGAGGGTGACGGCTCTGCAGAGAATTACGGAATGTTTGATCTTCACAGGCCTTTTGTTGATGATATTGTGCTGGTAAGCGGTAATGGTAAAAAAATGTTTCGCGAACAGGATCTTATTGATGTGTGGTTCGACTCGGGTGCCATGCCCTATGCACAGATGCACTATCCTTTTGGCGACAGGGAAAAATTTGAAGAGAATTATCCGGCGGACTTTATTGCAGAGGGTGTGGACCAGACCAGAGGCTGGTTTTTTACCCTCCATGCCATAGCGGGATTACTCTTTGATTCGGTCGCTTTTAAAAATATTATTTCTAACGGACTGGTGCTGGATAAGAACGGAAATAAAATGTCGAAAAGGCTTGGCAATGCTGCCGATCCTTTTGATATTATAAAGCGGCACGGATCCGACCCTCTCAGGTGGTACATGATGACCAACTCGCAGCCATGGGATAACCTGAAGTTCGATGAGACAGGTATTGAAGAGGTGCGCAGAAAATTCTTCGGGACACTTTACAACACCTATTCATTCTTTTCGCTCTATGCCAATATCGACGGATTTACCGGGAAAGAGGAAACGGTTGCCGAGAGCGAACTTACCGAGATAGACCGGTGGATTATTTCCCTTCTTAATTCCCTGGTAAGGGATGTGGAAGAGGCTTATGAAAATTATGAACCAACCAGGGCGGGCAGGGCTATACAGGAGTTTGTTACCGAACACCTGAGCAACTGGTACGTGCGCCTCAACAGGAAACGGTTCTGGGGTGGCGACCCCTCTCCCGGCAAGCTGGCCGCTTACCAGACATTATACGAGTGCCTGGAAAAGGTGGCAATACTTGCTTCTCCAATTGCTCCTTTTTACTGCGACCGGTTGTTCCGCGACCTGAACGCAGTTGCCGGCAGGCATGATTTGTCTTCGGTACACCTTGCCGGATTCTGTTCATATGATGCATCCAAAACTGACAGTGACCTGGAGGAGAGGATGGAACTGGCACAGAGAATTTCTTCAATGGTACTTGGACTGAGACGCAAGGTAAATATAAAGGTGCGTCAGCCTCTTGGGAAGATCATGATCCCTGCCACCGGAAACACCATGAAAAGGCAGATTGAAGGGGTAAAGGAATTGATCTTATCGGAGACCAATATCAGGGAGATCGAGTTTGTTTCCGATACCTCAGGAATACTGGTAAAACGGATAAAACCAGATTTCAAGAAGCTGGGACCGAAATATGGCAAGCTGATGAAAACAATTTCTTCTGAAATTAACAGTTTTACTCAGGAAGATATCAGTGGACTTGAGCAGATCGGAAGCAGGGAATTAAATATAGATGGTAACATGATCAGCCTGCGCCGGGAAGATGTGGAGATAATCTCTGAGGATATCCCGGGATGGCTGGTGGCGAACGAGGGAAACCTTACCGTTGCCCTGGATATTACCATCAGCAAGGAACTTAGGGAAGAGGGTATAGCGCGGGAATTTATAAACCGTATCCAGAACCTGCGTAAGGAGAGCGGATTTGATGTAACAGATAAGATAAATATCCGTATCAGGAAGCATGATTCACTGAATGAGGCAGTGGAAAAACACAAAAATTATATAGGCTCGCAAACTCTGGCCTCAGATATTGAACTGGTTGATGAAATGGGAGATAACAGAGCCAGGGCAGTAGAGATTGATGAAGGGGTGGGCACGCTGATCAAAATTGAAAAGACAGGATGACAGCGAGCACCCAAACCTGATTGCTATTAAAAATTATTTGCTATTTTTATAAAAATTTAAAATCATGGAAGAGAACGAGAAAACAAGGTATTCTGACGAGGAGCTGAATGAGTTTAAACAGATCATTCTTGATAAGCTGGACAAGGCAAAAAAAGATTACGAAATACTGAAAAGTGTTGTCACCCAGGGTGACAGTAACGACATACAGGATACTTCGCCTACTTTTAAGGTGCTCGAAGAAGGTGCTTCAACGCTATCCAAAGAGGAAGCAGGAAATCTGGCACAAAGACAACAGAAATTCATCCAGCACCTGCAGGCAGCACTTGTGCGAATTGAACACAAGACTTACGGAATATGCCGCGAAACCGGCAAACTAATTGCTAAAGACAGGCTGAGAGCTGTTCCTCATGCCACACTAAGCATGGAAGCTAAACAAAAACAACGCTAAATTGGTTTATTAATATCCTCTTTATGAAACCCTCATGATACTTCTTAACACAGAATAAGATTAATAAACATGAGGGTTCCATGGATTGAAAAGCAAAATATCCGAATCATGAATTATTAACACATTGTTAAACAGATTGCTAACTATACTTTATACGAATGAATCCCCATGATACTGTGTAACACAAAAAGACATGACCAAACCAGGGGGATCCATGGGTTAGAAATACGG
>CAZFOO010000123.1:0-11012 GCA_964520585.1 uncultured Bacteroidales bacterium | reverse complement strand
CTTTTTTAAGATACTTGTTTACAAAATGCATCATTACAGGAATTTCGAAAGGATGGTTGTCCAGGCGCCGGTCCTCCTCTTTTGCATGTTCATTGTAATATTGCCTGACATCTTCGTGCATAATAGCTGATAATCCTGATAAATTGATTACTCATTAAAAACGGATATCTAAGGTGATAGGTCAAAAACTATACCTTCCTGCATTATAATCTTATCCGTGCAAATTATTTATCGGATCTTCTGGTAATGAAGTTTATTAAAAAAAGAATTAATATGTTTTAGATTAGGTGTTTACAATGAAATTCATAATAAGTGGAATATTATTTTATTCCATAGGAATCTAAGGCTGGAAACAGGCTATCGGGATGGGAATTATTTTCTCTTTGTGTAGAAGTATTACCCGACAGGACAAACGCAATATTTCTATCACTTCTTTACAGGAGAAGTGAACATGGATAGCACGCTAATAGAGCCATATACTCCTTCTTACATAAAATCGTGTTGAATTTATCACCTGTTTAACTATTTAATAGTATTTTAGTGGCTTGTTTTTACCGGCTACCGCAACTAATTATTGTGCCGGGCTCCGGGAGAATTGCTCTTTTTTATGCATCTGTCATGAGCCGGTTGCAGAGATAAGTAACAGAATAACATCCAATGAAGATTACAGATCATTTTGACGGCACGGAAACTAAAATATCTTTTGAACTGCTTCCCCCTTTAAGGGGAAGCAGTATTGAGGCAGTTTACAACACCATTGACAGGTTAAGGGAATTTAATCCTGTCTGCATTAACATTACATATCACAGGAAAGAGACCATTTATATAAAAGAATCTAATGGCAGCTTTAAAAAAAAGGTACTCAAGAAGCGGCCCGGTACTGTAGGGATAGCTGCAGCTATTCATCATAAATATGGGATTGATGTGGTGCCTCATATTATTTGCGGTGGTTTTTCCTGTCAGGAAACAGAAGACGCTTTAATTGACCTTGATTTTCTCGGGATTCGTAATTTACTGGTGCTCAGAGGAGATGCCGATAAAGAATCGGGGGTTTTTACTCCTGAACAAGATGGTCATTCCTATGCTGTTGACCTTGTCAGGCAGATCATGGATATGAACAGGGGTATATATATAGAATCATATCTTCAGGAACCTTCATCTACCAATTTTTCGGTTGGGGTTGCCGGGTATCCCGAAAAACATTATGAAGCAACCAGCTTTGAAACCGATATGGAACATCTGAAAAGGAAAGTGGATGCCGGTGCGGAATACATTGTCACTCAAATGTTTTTCGACAACAATGTTTTTTACAATTTTGTTGACCGCTGCCGGGAATATGGCATCAATGTTCCTGTAATTCCGGGACTAAAACCCATTGCCGTAAAGAAGCATCTTAAAATTCTGCCAAAGATTTTCGGAGTGAATATTCCTGATGAACTTGCTGAAGAAGTCCGTAAATGCAAGTCAGAATCTGATGTATACCAGGCAGGCATAGATTGGGCAGTCCGGCAGTCCACCAATCTGAAAAATTACGGTGTTCCGGCTATACACTATTATACAATGAGCAGACCTGATAATATTGTACAGATTGTCAGAAAATCATTCTGATCAGCAAAAATATTTACATAAATACCAATCAGCAAAACAAAGCTTAAAACCGGGTAGTTTTTCAATCCATGTAACACCCATGCTTTATTGACCTGCGGTCGATTCCACATGTAATAAAAAGTTCTTTTAGTAATATTAGTCAGATGTAGAATTCATGTTTTTTGTGTGCTTTAGTCCATGGGCATTTCAACCATCCCGTACCAGGATTTTTGTTTTCGCTTATTAATTTTCAA
The DNA here is from genome assembly GCA_964520585.1 of uncultured Bacteroidales bacterium. Lineage (GTDB taxonomy): Bacteria > Bacteroidota > Bacteroidia > Bacteroidales > PUMT01 > PXAP01. The sequence goes on along the minus strand of CAZFOO010000123.1, from coordinate 9,171 downwards.
CAGTAAATTGCTTTATTAAACAGTTAATTATGTAGAATATATATAAATTAGCTGTTATAATAATAACAGTGTTAATTAAATCACAAATAATTTGCATATGGTTTGCACTATAATTACTTTTGTATCGTTAATAAAATAACAATAAAAAAAATAAACAGTTCCGGTATGAATTTGCAGGAAATAGCGAATACGATCGATGGAAGGATAGTTGCCGATAACGGAAATGGGAATGTAAATTTTGACATGGCATTCGCATCTGATCTCATGAGCGATGTGCTTACCCTGGTAAATGATAATCTTGTTTTAATAACAGGACTTGCTACCCTGCAAACCATCAGAACTGCTGAAATGGCTGATATTAATTGTATTATATTTGTTAGAAATAAGAAGGTCAGCAAAGAAATGATCCGGCTTGCAAACGAAACAGGGATTGATGTTATCGAATGCAGATATTCAATGTTCAAAACCAGCGGATTACTCTACCAGTCCGGGATGAAACCGGTTTATTGAAGTCCGCATTTAATGAATTTTAAAAATTTTATCCCGGTTGATAATGCATTTTGAATATGAAATAGAAGGTGGCAATTTTTCCAAAGCGGGTTATGCTTCAAGTGAGGTAAAAAAAAGACTCCGGCAATTGAATGTCGATTTACAGATTGTTAAAAGGATCGTTGTTGCTCTTTATGAAGCTGAGGTTAATGTTGTGGCACATGCTTATCATGGGAAGATGATAGTGGAGATAGACGAGGAAAAGATCCTTCTGGTCCTAGAGGATACCGGACCGGGTATTGCCGATATAGAAAAGGCTATGGAAGAAGGTTTTTCAACTGCATCCGCAGAGGTAAGAGAAATGGGTTTTGGTGCGGGGATGGGACTGCCCAACATAAAGAAAAATGTTGATCATCTTGAAATATCCAGTGAAGTAGGTGAAGGTACCAGGGTTGAAATGATTACATATATGAAGAAAGGGAGGTAAGGATGAAACATGCTGATTTTCATCATGCACTAAAGATTCTTAAGGATGTTTGCATAGGCTGCACGCATTGCATGAATATTTGCCCTACTGAAGCAATCAGGGTAAAGAACGGTAAGGCCGAGCTTATCGACAACCGGTGTGTGGATTGTGGTTTTTGTTACAGGGTCTGTCCCGTAAATGCTATTATAGTTGAACAGGACGATTTTAACAGGATATTCGAGTATAAAATAAGGGTTGCTCTCGTGCCGGCCGTACTGACCGGTCAGTTTCCCGATAATATAACCACGCGGCAGATTCACAGTGAGCTGATGGAGCTTGGGTTTACCCATGTATATGAGGTTGAGCAGGGAGTGGAGATTTTACACGAGGCAATGACAGAATATATGGAAAAGAACAGGGATGCAAAACCCCTGATTTCTGCTTTTTGCCCGGCCATAGTGCGGCTGATACAAGTAAAATTTCCCGCCCTGGTAGATAACCTGATACATCTTAAACCTCCGCTTGATATTTCTGCTCTTTATTTCCGGAAGCACCTTATTGACGATGGTCATGATAAGAATGATATAGGAATATTTTATATAACACCATGTGCTGCAAAAATTGCAGCAGTCAAGAGTCCGGTTGGTGAAAAAGACTCTCCTATCACAGGAGTGATTAATATGGACTTTATTTTTAACAAAGCTTATACAAGGATTAAGCAGGGTAAAGGTGATTCCTGCATACTGCCTGAGATAAGGAGTATGTCGTCACGGTCTGTGCTCTGGAGTCTCACCGATGGCGAGTCATCACATGCAAAAGGAAGATGCATGGCTGTGGATGAGATACATAACGTGATAAATTTTCTTGAACAGTTGGAAAATGAGGAGATGAAGGATATAGATTTTCTCGAGCTCAGGGCCTGTGACGAGAGTTGTGCAGGAGGTGTGCTTACCACCGAAAACAGGTTTTTTACCGTTGAAAGGCTTAAGAAACGTGCTGCACTGGCAGATCCTGAAAATGAATCAAAAAAGCAGGGAAGGAGCAAAAATATAATTCATTATAAAAACCGGCTTAAGCAGAAAATGTCTTTGCAGCCAGTCCAGCCCCGCTCTATGCTCAAGCTTGATGAGGATATGTCAGAGGCACTCAAGAAGATGAAACGGGTTCAGGAGATAGGCAAATGTCTTCCTGATGTGGATTGTGGTGCCTGTGGTTCGCCAAATTGCCAGGCTTTTGCCGAAGATATAGTTCAGGGATACGCAAAGCTGAATCAATGTGTGTTTGTTCAGCGGATATTTGAAAATAAAGGAATACTGTCAGCAGAAGAGTCATTCAGTATCATGAAGGAGATCTGGGGCAGTGACAAGCTTGATAAAAACTGCTGAACATTGAGAGCCTCATGTTTTTACTTAAGTTATAACAAGGATTACAAACATGAAGGATTATCATTACTGAAAAACAAAACTTGAATTGCCTGCAAGATATGGCAAGCTTATTATTAATTTGAAAAATGTACACTTATGAAGGTTTCAGAGCTGGTTGAAAAACTCGGACTTAAGGTTCATTGTGGTGAGAATGGCCTGGATAAGGAAATCAGCGGTGGATACGTATCTGATTTACTTAGTGACGTGATGGGAGGAGCTGATCAGGGAATGGTATGGATCACGCTGCAGACCCATAAAAATGTAATGGCCATTGCTTCACTCAAGGATCTTTCGGCAGTCATCCTGGTCAAGGGTCTGGCACCAGATTCAGATACAGCTGCGCAAAGTAATGAGGAAAACATTCCTGTTCTTGGTACGAGCGATCAGACCTTTGAGATAGCCGGCAAACTTTATGAAATAATCGTCTAAATATTATGAAAGATTTCAGGGCCGATCTGCATATTCATTCTGTTCTGTCGCCTTGCGGCGACCTGGATATGAGTCCACGTAACATTATCCGTTACGCCCGTGAAAAGCAGATCGACATCCTTGGAATAAGTGATCATAATTCAACCAAACACGGTCCCCTGATGCGCAGGCTTGGCCGGGAACAGGGAGTGTTCGTCCTGACCGGTGCAGAAGTGACCAGCAGGGAGGAAGTACATTGCCTGACATTCTTTGAAAATGACAAGCAGCTGGAGTCTTTCCAGGGATATATCGATAAAAATATCATTCCTTTTCCCAATGATCCGTTACGTTTCGGCCACCAGGTAGTTGTCGATGAGAATGACATTATTTTGGAAGAAGAAGAGAATATGCTTGTTTATGCAATAGATCAGGGGATTGAACAGATTGAAGCCGAGGTTCACCGGCAGGGTGGCTTGTTCATTCCCGCCCATGTGAACAGGGAAAGAAACAGTATAATAAGCCAGCTTGGCTTTGTCCCTGCCGGCATAAAAGCAGATGCGCTTGAAATATCAAGACATGTGAGTAAAGATGATTTCCTGCATTCAAATACATACTTGTCGGATTATACTTTTATTCAGAGTTCAGATGCACATTTCCCCGAAGATATCGGGAGAACATATTCTGTATTCAGACTGATGGAAACCAGTTTCGAAGAAATTAAAAAGGCACTGATAAAATCAGAAGGAAGGGAGGTGGTATTACCATGAAGGATATTGCACTCCATATTATGGATATTGCGCAGAATTCGGTTTCTGCCGGTGCCACGCTGGTAAAAATTACTATTGTTGAACTTTTTCAGGATGATGTGATGTATCTTGAAATTATTGATAACGGAAAAGGAATGGACAAAGAAACGGTGGACAGGGTAACCGATCCCTATTATACAACACGTACCACCAGAAAAGTTGGGATGGGTATTCCTTTATTAAAACATAATGCAGAGCAGGCAGATGGAAAATTCACAATTTCTTCTGCTCCCGGAAAAGGTACAGAAGTAAAGGCAAGTTTCAGACATTCCCATATGGATCGTCCGCCTGAGGGCGATATTGCAGGAGTTGTCAGCATGCTGGCAGGAGCCAATCCGGGCATGGACTTTGTTTGCCGGTATGTTGCAGGTAAAGCCGAATTTATCTTTGATACCAGGGAGGTGAAAGAGATACTGGAGGATGTGCCGCTAAGTGAGCCTGCTGTTATCAGGTATATGAAAGAACTTATAGAAGAAAACCTGAATGAATTGCATAATAGCCTGAAACAGTAATAAAAATCATAAAATATTTTTAATAATTAAAATACATTTGTGCACCTCATAAATAAAATACAGATTTCTAACATTCAAAATATAACATTATGACCAAAGTTAAATCACTGGCCGATCTTAAAAAGATGAAAGATCAGCTTCAGTCCAAAATTTCCCTCAGGGAAAAAAGCCAGCATGCGGAAGGTGTTGTCCAGGTTAAGGTTGCAATGGCAACATGTGGAATTGCCTCGGGAGCAAAGGATGTGATGGATTTCATGATAACCAATCTGGAAAAGAGAAATGTCGATGCTGTAGTTACGCAGACCGGCTGCATGGGATACTGTTATGCAGAACCCACAATTGAAGTCAGGATACCGGGACAGGATCCTGTTGTTTATGGTAATGTCGATCTTAAGAAGGCCGATGAAATAATTGAAAAACATATTAAACAGGGTGAGCTTGTTGACGGGATCATACCGGTTAATTACGAAACTATTGATAATAAATAATTATTGAGGAGGAATTGAACAATGTCTAAATATAAAATGCACATCCTTGTATGCGGAGGGACAGGTTGCCATGCCTCATCCAGCAATTTGCTGCATCAGAATCTTAAAGAGGAAGTGGCCGGCAAAGATCTTTCAGACGAGGTCCAGGTAATATCCACAGGTTGTTTTGGTTTCTGCGAAAAAGGGCCTATTGTTAAGGTGATACCGGATAACACTTTCTATACTGAAGTAAAGCCAGGTGATGCTGCAGAAATTGTTGAGGAGCATGTTATCAAGGGCCGGCAGGTAACACATCTTTTGTATAAGGATCCGGTCAAAAATGAGATCGTCAGCGATTCCAAGCATATGGGATTTTACAAGAAGCAGATACGAATTGCACTTCGTAACTGCGGTTTTATAAATCCGGAAAATATTGAAGAGTATATAGCAGCCGATGGCTATGCTGCACTGGGTACTGTTCTTTCGGAAATGAAACCTGAAGAGGCCACAAAAGTGATGGTTGATTCAGGATTGCGCGGCCGTGGTGGCGGTGGATTTCCTACCGGAATTAAATGGGATATTGCCAGAAAGGTAGAGGCTGATCAGAAATATGTTGTATGCAATGCCGACGAAGGAGATCCGGGAGCCTTTATGGACCGGTCTATTCTTGAAGGAGATCCCCATTCTGTTATCGAGGCAATGATAATAAACGGTTATTGTATTGGTGCCGATAAAGGGCTGGTTTATATTCGTGCAGAATATCCCCTTGCCATTGAGCGCCTTAAGATAGCGCTTAATCAGGCCAGGGAGTATGGCCTGCTCGGTGAGGATATTCTGGGCACCGGATTCAATTTTGATATTGAGATCCGTTATGGCGCCGGGGCATTTGTTTGTGGCGAAGAAACGGCACTTATCCATTCCATGGAGGGTCACAGAGGGGAACCTACTTTCAAGCCACCTTTTCCTGCACAATCAGGTTATCTCGGTAAGCCGACAAATGTCAATAATGTGGAGACCTTTGCCAATATTCCGGTAATATTTAATAAGGGAGCGAAATGGTTTGCCTCCATTGGTACTGAAAATTCCAAAGGAACCAAGGTTTTTGCACTGGCGGGAAAAATTAATAATGTTGGACTTATTGAGGTGCCCATGGGAACTACCCTTCGGGAGGTGATTTTTGAAATAGGAGGTGGAATTAAGGACGGGAAAAAATTCAAGGCAGTACAGACCGGCGGACCCTCAGGAGGATGTCTTACCGAAAAACATCTGGATACTCCGATCGACTTTGATAACCTGCTGGCAAGCGGATCTATGATGGGGTCGGGTGGAATGATCGTGATGGATGAGGATGACTGCATGGTATCGGTTGCAAGGTTTTATCTTGATTTTACCGTCGAGGAATCTTGCGGAAAATGTACTCCTTGCCGGGTAGGCAATAAAAGGCTTTATGAATTGCTCGATATTATCTCCAAGGGTAACGGCAGTCACAATGATCTTGATAAGTTGAGGAACCTGGGTGAGGTTATAAAAGATACTTCGCTGTGCGGACTGGGACAGACTTCGCCAAACCCCGTACTGTCAACCATGGATAACTTCTGGGATGAATATATTGCCCATGTTGAGGAGCAAAGGTGTCCTGCGGGACAATGTAAAGACCTTATACGTTATGAAGTTATTGAGGAAAATTGTGTCGGCTGTACTGCATGTGCCCGTAATTGTCCGGTCAACTGCATTTCCGGCGAACGTAAAGAGGTACATTTCATAGATCAGAGTCTCTGTATAAAGTGCGGAGCCTGTTTTGAGAAATGTAAGTTTAACGCAATAAGTGTTTCATAAAATACAAATGAGATAATGGGAAAACTTAAAGTAAAAATAGATAACAAGCTTATCGAGGTGGAACAGGGAACTACCATCCTGGAAGCTGCCAGGAAAATTGATGTCAATATCCCCACACTCTGCTATATGAATCTTGGGGATATGGGTATAGAGCATAAACCGGGAGGTTGCCGCATTTGTGTTGTAGAGGTTGAAGGACGGAGGAACCTGGCACCATCCTGCGCTACAGATTGTTATGACGGAATGGAGGTCAAGACACACAGTATAAGGGTCATGAATGCCCGCAGGACCGTGATGGAGTTGATGCTTTCCGATCATCCGTTTGAATGTCTTACCTGTGCGAAATCCGGTAACTGCGATCTTCAGAGTATGGCTATTAAGCTGGGCATAAGGGACATTCATTATCAGGGTGAAAAATCAACCTATAAACCTGATTTTTCACCTGCCATATTGAGGGATATGGATAAATGTATCATGTGCCGGCGATGTGAAAAGATGTGTAATGAAGTACAGACCGTGGGAGTGCTTTCAGGAATCAACCGGGGATTTGAAGCGGTTGTTGCTCCTGCCTTTGAAAGGGATCTGGATCATAGTGAATGCACCTATTGCGGCCAGTGTGTGGCTGTATGCCCTACTGCTGCCCTGACAGAAACAGATCATACCAACCAGGTTCTGCGTGCACTGGCAGATCCCACCAAGACAGTTGTTGTCCAGACAGCTCCGGCTGTAAGGGCTGCATTGGGTGAGGAATTCGGCATGGATGCCGGTACTTTGGTAACCGGAAAGATGGTTGCCGCCCTCAGGGAACTCGAATTTGATTATGTATTCGACACCGATTTTGCTGCTGACCTGACCATAATGGAGGAGGGAGCAGAGATACTGAGCAGGCTGAACAGGCACCTTGAAGGTGATAAGTCCGTAAAGCTTCCCATCCTTACATCATGTTGTCCCGGATGGGTTAGTTTCTTCGAATATCATTTCCCCGATCTGCTTGATGTGCCTTCAACTGCAAGGTCTCCTCAGCAGATGTTCGGAGCTATAGCAAAAACCTACTTTGCAGAGAAAATCAAGAAAGACCGCAAAGATATGGTAGTCGTCTCCATAATGCCTTGTGTAGCTAAGAAATATGAATGCACGCGTGAAGAGTTTGCCGTTGACGGTAATCCCGATGTCGATTTCTCTTTGTCCACCAGGGAGCTTGCAGCGCTTATCAAAAGGGCCAATATAGATTTCAATAAACTGCCTGATGAAGATTTTGATGCTCCAATGGGAGAATCTACAGGTGCAGCAGTTATTTTCGGAACCACCGGCGGGGTTATTGAAGCAGCAGTAAGGAGTGCCTATGAGATGCATACAAAAAAAACACTGGAAAAGGTGGACTTTGATCAATTAAGGGGGATGGAAGGTGTGCGGGAAGCCACTGTCGATTTTAACGGATTTCCTCTCCGGATCGGTATAGCGCATGGCCTTGGTAATGCCCGGAAGCTGCTGGAGGATGTCCGCGAAGGTAACAGTGAGTTTCATGCAATTGAGATTATGGCTTGTCCCGGAGGTTGCATCGGGGGTGGTGGCCAGCCTCTCCACCATGGTAATTCGGCCATTCTTAAAGCAAGGCAGAAAGCCATCTATCAGGAAGATTCCGGTAAGCCGATAAGAAAATCACATGAGAATCCTTCCATTATAAAGCTTTATGAAGAGTATCTTGGTGAACCGTTAGGTGAGAAGGCACATCATCTGCTTCATACAAAATATTTCCGTAGAGGAAAGGCTATTTGTATAGAGCCTGATGTAAAGGAAGCAGAATAAAAATAATTTAAAAAAAATAGGAGGACAGGAACAAATGTCAGCAATCAAAATTAGACTCAAGGAGAAGGACCTTCAGCAACTGAAGGATATTTGCAAATCATTTAACAATGAACCAGGTGAACTGATAAATGTACTTCATAAGGCACAGAGCGTATTTGGATACCTCCCGGCCGAAGTACAGGAAGTTGTGGCACGGCAACTTAATGTTGCGGTTGCCAAGGTTTACGGTGTGGTGACTTTCTATTCGTTTTTCACAATGGTGCCACGCGGAAAATATCCCATTTCTGTCTGCACCGGTACTGCCTGTTATGTTCGCGGTGCCGAGAAGGTGCTCGATGAATTTAAGCGGCTGGTCAAGGTACCGGTAGGAGAGACTACCCCCGATGGTAAGTTTTCTATTGCCGGTCTCCGTTGCGTCGGGGCATGCGGACTAGCGCCCGTAGTGCTAATCGGCGACAAAACCTATGGCAGGGTGGCACCGGATGGCGTGAAGAAGATTCTAAAAGAGTACGAAGATAAATAACCGGACTTAGTCCGTAATGCCTGGGGTTTATAAAGGCAAACATAAATTAAGTTTTTCAGGTTTAGTTTAGGGTTAAAATTCAATTATCTGCCTGCCGGGGATTTTTCCGGCAGGTTTTTTATTGATAAATTCCAGGTGATAATTAAAATATATTCAATAAATTTGGATCAACAGAACAGTTTCTATTAACGGTAATTAGCTACACAAGATGCTATCGCCGGTCCTGTTGATATGATAATTTATTATGAAATTTACAATTATGAATGATAAGCTGGATACAAACCTGATGCATCCCCGGGAACAGATTGCTTTGGTTATAAGCAGGATATATAACAGGGGATTGACAACTACTTCCGGAGGAAATATATCGGTAGCAGATGAGAACGGAGATATCTGGATAACCCCGTCGGGAGTTGACAAGGGGGCACTCAGAC
>CAZFOO010000122.1:0-11069 GCA_964520585.1 uncultured Bacteroidales bacterium | reverse complement strand
CATGCATTATTAAGCTCTCTTAGCTGTATTTATCAGATGTGAAATTCATCTTATTATGTGTTAATAATTAACATGAGGGTTGCATCCGGATATGTGTAATTTTGGCTGAAAAAATTTTCCTGTATATTTGCCAGTAAATCCGATATATACATTGTAAAGATAATTATTTTATAAAAGCTAATGCTGTAATGCGAAAAAACAAAATATTTTGTGCAGTTGCTGCCATGTTCCTTTTTGGTTTCATGGTGGATGCAGGTCAGGGCAACCCTTCGATCCATTTTGAACAGACCCGGCACAATTTTGGAAAGGTTAATGAGGAAGAAGGGGAATTGGATCACGATTTTGTTTTCACCAATAAGGGACAGGAACCTTTAATTGTTACAAATGTAAAAACCGGTAATGGTGTATCTGTTACCGGTTGGACACGAAATCCTGTTTTGCCGGGTGAATCGGGGACTATCAGCGTGGCATACGATCCTGTAAATAAACCCGGAAGGTTCAACAGAAGTATTACTATTAATGCAACAGGTAGTCCGTCTTCAATTATACTGCGGTTGCTGGGAGAGGTCATTCCGAGGAAAAAAACAATAGAGGAATTGTATCCAAGGGAAATTGGGCCATTAAGAATCAGATCAAACCATATTTCATTCGGCCAGGTTACTCCGGGTTCTCTGCGGACCGACTCACTGCAAATAATTAATACCTCAGATATGACACTTAAACTTTCTTTTTCCGGCATACCAAGACACATTGCCCTGGAGGCGGTTCCTGAGAGTCTTTCGCCGGGGGAGAAAGGATTACTACTGGCTGAATATGATGCTGACCAGATAAATGACTGGGGGGTAATAACACATAATTTCCGGATCCTGGTCAATGAAGTGTCTCATGTAAGAAATATGATATATCTCAGTGCTAATATCCAGGAGGATTTTTCTGTTCTGAGTGACGAAGAAAGAGCTGATGCACCTGTCATCTTTTTTGAGAATAAAGTATTTGATTTTGATAAGATCTCCAGCGGAGAAAGTATCGAACATGACTTTGTTTTTTCCAATAATGGTAATTCTGAGCTTCTCATTCGTGCTGTCAGGGCAGGATGTGGGTGTACTGCTATAGAACCACAGAAAACAATGCTTAAGCCGGGAGAGTCAAGCAGCATAAAAGCTGTTTTCAATTCCCGCGGATTCCGTGGTATGCAGAACAAAGGTATAACGGTTATCAGTAATGATCCCGCCAACTCCACTATAGTATTACGTATAACCGGAGAAGTGGTATCAGAGTAAATTATAGAAAAGATTGTCATGGCAAGTTCCATCAGACTAACTATTTGAAATAAATATTTATTTATTAAATCCTCAACAGCCTTCGGCAGGAAAAATAATATGAATAAACATAGCGAGCATAAAAATATATTATCGGTAAGCAAAGGAGTTGAGTATGTTTCTTCTGTTAATCCCGATTCCCGGAAATCTTTTAAAAGAAGGCAAAGAAATAAATTAATGCCAGGCAAGTATCTGGAAGGAATTATCGGAGGAAACATCACCATATTAAGTCAGGCAATTACACTAATTGAAAGTTCACTTCAAGAACATCAGGATATGGCTGCTGAACTTGTGGAAAAATGCCTGCCATACAGCGGTAATTCCTTAAGAATCGGTATTACAGGTGTTCCTGGTGTTGGCAAGAGTTCTTTTATTGAAAGTTTTGGAAAGATACTTACAGGCCGAGGGGCTAAACTGGCCGTGCTGGCAGTTGATCCCAGCAGCGGTCTTAACAGGGGCAGTATATTGGGAGATAAAACCAGGATGGAAGAGTTGTCCGTCGATCCCTCCGCATTCATCCGTCCTTCTCCTTCCGGAGGGTCTCTTGGTGGTGTTGCCAGGAAGACCCGGGAAAGTATTATCCTATGTGAAGCCGCAGGATTTGATACTATTATTGTGGAAACGGTGGGGGTGGGACAATCGGAAACTGCAGTTAAATCGATGGTTGATTTTTTTCTTTTGCTAATGCTTGCCGGTGCAGGTGATGAACTGCAGGGTATTAAGCGCGGTATTATGGAAATGGCTGATAATATTGCTATTACCAAATCTGATGGAAGCAATATTGCCAGGGCAGGTTTGGCAAAATCTCAGATTCAGAGCGCATTGGAGTTATATCCATCCGCACCTTCCGGATGGAAACCAAGGGTGCAGACATGTTCTTCGGTAACCAAAGAAGGATTACATGATATTGATGAATCCGTCATTGACTATTTTGAATTTGTAAAGAATAACGGTTTCTTTTCCAGAAACCGTAAGGATCAATCACTTTACTGGATGCATGAAAGCATTGATCATCAGTTAAACGAAGGGTTCTATAATGATCCGGCTATTAAGCATGAACTTGAAAAGATAAGAGAGGATGTTGTCCTTGGCAGGATGTCAAGCTTTACTGCTGCCAGAAAGCTGCTGGAAAAATATTTTAATAAAGAGAGATAAATTGGTTTTGTAAGAAATATGCAATTTTATGCAGGATAATAACAGAAATAAAATAAATATAAAAAACAAAAAGGCATCATATAACTATGAATTTGTTGAAAAATTCATAGCCGGTATTGTATTGGGAGGAACAGAAATAAAATCAATCCGCCAGGGGAAAGCCAATCTGGTTGATGCATATTGCTACTTCTCAGGTGATGAATTATGGGTTAGCGGAATGCATATTGCTGAGTATTCATTTGGCAGTTACAATAATCATGATCCCAAACAGGATAGGAAATTGCTGTTAAACAGACGGGAATTGAATAAGCTGAAGAAGAAATCACAGGAAAAGGGTTTTACCATTGTAGCTACAAGGCTATTTCTTAATGAGCGTGGACTTGCAAAACTTGAGATAGCTCTTGCTAAAGGCAAGAGAGAGTATGATAAGAGGGAGGATATAAAGAAAAAAGATACCCAGAGGGAGATCGCGCGGCTAAGAAAAATTTAATCTTTTAACCTTACTGTGAGAAAAAGAAATCATTGAGTTCATATATATCCTCAACTCCAAGTCCCTGTGCTCCGTCAAAAAAGACATCAACAGCCCTGATTAGTTCTTCAAACGATATAAAACCATCTTTGTCCCTGTCCAGGAAAATAAACTTATCCGGTATCCCATCATAGTCTGCACTCCCATATACAGAGTAGTTGTATCCTGAACCTGGTCCGGGTATATCTATTTCATTCCTGTAAACTGCCTCATTACTTTGCCCAAGTAATTGTGTCAGCTGGTCGGGGGTTATCTCTCCTCCGGAGTCATCAGTAAAGGCTCCCGGCCTGGTGTTTGGTTCACTATCCATATAGTCCGGAACGCCATCTCCGTCGCTGTCAATGGCGCAGCCAAACTCACCAACTTCCACACCGGCGGGAGTATCCGGACATTTATCCCAGAAATCAAATATACCGTCACCATCGTTGTCCTCTATAAGCGCATAGTCGAATTCAACATCAGCAAACATTCGTTCAACAACTATGGTTGTGGGATCTGAGAAAAGGTCAAGATGGAAGGTAACATAAGAGTAAGAGAAACGGTCATTTTTATTGTTACCGGTTATCCCGGAACTCCCTGAGCCCAGGTTGTCTATAAGGTTGGTAAAGGTAAAATGTATTGAACTGGCTACTCTCATATTCACTCTTTCGGAGATTTTAAAATCTATCCCGTAATCAAACGGAACAGCAAAAGATAATTGAGGATAATCGCCCATTCCGTAAAGATTGGCACTGCGAAGGTCGGTTTCATATTTGTAATCGCGCTGTATTACCACGCTTTCATGTGATCCGGGAGAACTTTCCGGTATGTCCCTTATGGTTCCGTCTGACCAGTAATTATACTGGCGTCCCTGGGAATCGTACAGATCGGCCTTTGAATTGAACCGGAACGATTCGGCTCCTACCGATATAAAAGGAGTTATCCACCGGTCCGCCGGCAAAAAGTGGTTAAAGGTATATTCGAAGTTCAATCCGAAATTAATAATTTCAGATTCAAAGTTGAGGTTACGCTCAAGATCTAAATAAGATCGTTCATTTCCTGACAAATTTCCATACAGTAAAAAGAAATTGAGCCTGTAATACCTCTGATTATCAATGAATGTGGAAATATTGACCTTAAATCCGGGCTGACTCCCCATGTAGTTGGTATAAAAGTCATTAACATCACCCATGAAATTAAAGGACCCAATACCTAAAGCAACAACCGGCTTGTAAACAGGATTTTCCACCTCAACCTCTTCAAGCAGCATGCGCTCAAATTCATCATCCTCATCAATCTGTGAATATCCGTCCAATGATAAAAGGACAAAAAAAATGAGGGGCAGAAGTAATAATTTAATCGATCTCATAAGACTTGGCTCAACCCTGTTGGTTTTTTAACTACGAAGGAAATGATGAATTTGTTACCATATATAAAATTTCTTAAATTATTCCGGTTAAAGAAGTTTATTATATGAATTTTTGCCGGATCACCGGGATTATGATTTGGTTGTCATTATTTCCTGTTTATCTGTACCATTGGTGGTTAGCTATCATTAACGCTTCCTGGACTGTTATCCTTAATCCGTCGTTATAGGCAGATACAAAAGCATCATCAATGGGAGTGGTATTCCAGATATGTACCCTGTAATCTCTTGCCGACCTGTAATCATAGTGAGAACCTATAGAATATTTAATCCATCCTTCGTGTATTTCTGTACGTACATCGTCACTAACATTCAGCCGGCCGAAATAACGGTCAACATCCACCGGCCTGTGCCCTGCGGCAATTTGTACACGATAGTAAACCCCGCTTTCGGCTTCAAGAGGATTATTAACCGGGATCCCTGCCCTTATTACCGGCCTGTCTGCTGTTGATGAATCAATCGGTGGCGTTTTTTCGGCTAATGAGGGTCTGACAACAGGTGAAGTGACGGTTGTAGCAATAAGAGCCTGCCGGGGAAGGGAAGATATCATCTGACTTATTTCATTCTCGCTTAGTGCAGTCAGATCTTCATCTTTCTGAATAATCCTGCGACTGGAAGTAATTTCATTATGCATGAATGAAAATTCTCCGCTTAATTCAGGTTCCCCGTATGCATCATTATCAGGTAAAAGCCGGTAACTTACAATAAAATTGCTTTCCTGGGGCAGGTTCCTCCAGATAATTCTTGCTTTCTGGTCTGAAAAGGAAAAAATACCACCCTGACTTTCAATCTCTGTTGCAGTATATCCCTCGGGGATATACTCTTCAATTTTGGCAAAATGGTTCCTATCTTCTTTGTTTACCAGTATATGTACAATATATCCAAGGTCATTATCCGGTACCGGATCCTGTCGTATTGCGACAATATTTCCGGCAGGATCTGCTGATGGCGCGGGAGAAAGCAGTTTTTCATTGGCTTCGTTTATATCAACAATAAAGCGGTCTTCTACCCGGGGTGAGGGATTAACCGCAAGCATCGTGCCGGATGTTTCGGCAGACATGCGCTGATTATTTTCAATATAGCTGAAGATTCCCCCAAGCTGGAGCTCGCCTTTAAGTCTTTCGTTGATATGAATTTGATAACGGATAGTTATGATATCATCTTCAGGAAGATTCAACCAGATCATTTTTAATGCATTATCTTCAAAGGCAAAATTCATATCTGCGGGATAAACCGGGGATGCCGTAACTCCATAAGGCAGTTCCTGTTGAAAACGGGCGAACCCTGTCAGATCTCCCTTGTACAGCTCAATTTCCACATCCACCGTGGTTCCTGCCTCGGCTTGAGCAGGAGCCATGATCATCAGAGACACATCCTGATTGGTTAAGTCTCCAATTAACAGGATGGTGTTGATTATCAGTACAACGATGATGTATTTGAACATGTCTGCTAAGGATAAATATAATGGCGAAAATAAATTTTGTTACAAGTATAGTAAATAATCATTAAAGCGTGGAAAAATGGTCGGTTTTTTACGATGAGATTAAAAATTGGGACTAAGTAAATACTTGGAATAGAAACTGTTTATAATCTCAACCGCCTCATCTGCCGTATCAACTAGGGCAAAAAGTTCCATGTCTTCAGGATTTATGTTGCTCTCTTCTGTCATCATCACATCTTTTATCCAGTCTATTAAGCCCTCCCAGTATTTTTTCCCTACCAGAATGATCGGGAATTTCCCGATCTTCTTGGTTTGTATAAGGGTCAGCGCTTCGAAAAACTCATCAAATGTGCCAAAACCACCCGGTAAGACAACAAAACCCTGGGAATATTTGACAAACATTACCTTTCTTACAAAAAAATGACTAAAAGTTATCAGCTTATCGGAGTCTATAAACATATTGGCTCCCTGTTCATGGGGCAGGTCTATATTCAGTCCTACCGACCTTCCACCTCCCTTTTTGGCTCCCATATTTGCGGCTTCCATTACGCCGGGTCCGCCTCCGGTAATTATGCCATATCCATAACCGGTAAGCTTGAATGATATCTCCTCGGCAAGTTTAAAGTATTTGGATCCCGCCGGAGTTCTTGCAGATCCAAATATTGATACACAGGGCCCGATCCTGCTTAACTTTTCGAATCCTTCAACAAATTCGGAAACTATTTTGAATACGGTCCATGAGTCAAATGTTTTTATCTCATTCCAGTCTTTTTCCGAAAATGCACTCCTTATTTTTTCTTCATCTGCCATCATAGCTATTATATTCTTTTGAGGCTAACTTTTTTCTTATTACGTGAATATGCCTTTAAGGGTTTCAGCAAGAAATTGTCCTGTGAAGCTCTCCTGGTTCTCTGCCACCTCCTCGGGTGTTCCGGCAGCCATAATTCCTCCGCCTCCTTTACCTCCCAATGGTCCGAGATCTATAATGTAATCGGCAACTTTGATGACGTCCATGTTATGTTCAATTACTATTACTGTATTACCTTTATTCACTAAAAAGTTAAGTACCTGGAGAAGAACATGAATATCTTCAAAATGCAAGCCGGTAGTCGGTTCATCCAGAATATAAAGAGTCTTTCCTGTGTCTTTCTTGGCCAGTTCCGCAGCAAGCTTAACTCTTTGTGATTCTCCACCCGAAAGGGTGGTTGATGCCTGTCCCAGTGTAACATACCCCATACCTACTTTTTGCAGGGTTTTTAATTTTCGTGATATCGAAGGAATTTTTTCAAAGAAAATAGCGGACTGGTTTATTGTCATATCAAGTACATCGCTGATAGATTTTCCTTTATACTTAACTTCAAGAGTCTCCCTGTTATAGCGCTTTCCGTTGCAATCTTTGCATTGTACGTATACATCGGGTAAAAAGTTCATTTCTATGGTCTGTAAACCGGCCCCTTTACATGTTTCGCATCTTCCTCCTTTGACATTGAATGAAAAACGTCCTGCTTTATAAGCTCTTATCTTTGATTCGGGTGTTTGTTCAAAGAGCTTCCTGATGTCTGAAAACACACCTGTATAAGTTGCGGGATTTGATCTGGGCGTTCGCCCGATAGGGGACTGGTCCACTTCAATTACCTTATCGGTATTATTTATTCCCTCGATACCGCTGAAAGCCAGGGGTTCTTTCAGTGAACGGTAGAAATGCCTGCTTAATAACGGTTGCAGGGTTTCTTTGATCAGGGTTGATTTCCCACTGCCCGAAACACCGGTGACGCATATAAATTTGCCAAGGGGGATATCAATATCAACGTTTTTGAGGTTATTGCCTTTTGCTCCCCTGAGCTTAATATATTTCCCATTACCTTTCCTGCGTTCCCGGGGTATCTCTATTTCTCTGTTACCGGAAAGGTAGCAACCTGTTAATGTGTTTGATCTGCTTATTTCCTGTGGAGTTCCCTGCGCAGAAACCTCACCACCCTTTCTGCCTGCACGCGGACCCATATCGATGACATAGTCGGCCGACATGATCATATCCCGGTCATGTTCAACCACTATTACCGAATTCCCTTTATCACGTAATTGTTTTAAAGAGTTAATAAGCTTAAGATTATCTTTTTGGTGCAGTCCAATACTGGGTTCGTCAAGAATATACAGGACATTGACCAATTGGGATCCTATCTGGGTAGCAAGGCGTATACGCTGGCTTTCGCCGCCTGATAAACTCGCGGCACTGCGGCTAAGGGACAGGTAATTCAATCCAACGCTCAGCAGAAAGCCCAGTCTGGTCCGGATTTCCTTTATTATTTCTGTGGCAATCTTCTTTTGTTTCCGGTTAAGATGGCCTTCCAGCGAAGCAAACCAGTCTGAAAGCTGGTCAAGATCCATGGATGCCAGTCCGGCAATATTTTTACCGTTTATTTTAAAATAAAGGGCTTCTTCCTGTAATCTGGATCCTTTGCATTTCGGGCATTCTGTTTTCTTCAGATACTGTGCCGCCCATTTTTCACCTTTCCAGGACGGGCCATTGTTCCTTAGATTTGAGATGTAATTTATAACACCCTCGAAACTCATGAAATAATTTGATGCTGAACCCAGGGGAGTATTGAGTAGCTTAAAAGATTCCTCCGAACCGTAAAGTATTGTATTAATTGCGTCTTCGGGGATTTCTCCAAGGGGGGTATCCATACTGAAACGGTATTTGGCTGCTATAGCCTCAAGTTGCCAGAAAATCAACGATTTTTTATATGGCCCAAGGGGTTCAATTCCTCCTTTCCTTATTGAAACAGCGGGATCAGGAATTATCTTCGATATATCCATTTCGCTTATGGTTCCCAGTCCGTTACATTTTTTGCAGGCTCCGGACGGGGAATTGAAAGAAAAGCTGTGGGGTGCCGGCTCGTTGTAGGATATTCCGGTTGTAGGGCACATAAGTTGTTTGCTGAAGTACTTTTCTTCACCATTTTCCATGTCGACGACCATCAATATGTTCTTTCCATGGGTCATGGCTGTCTGTATTGTCTCGCCGATTCTTTTTTTGTCATCCGGTGTAGCCTTCAGCTTATCTATGACAATCTCAATATTATGGGTTTTATACCTGTCCACGTGAAAGCCCGGTCTCAGTTCGATAATCTCACCATTCACCCTGGCATGAAGAAATCCCTTTTTTCTTATTTGTTCAAAAAGTTCCTTATAGTGTCCTTTACGGCCTTTTACAACAGGTGCCAGAACAATGATTTTTTTATTACTGTATTTGCTGATTATCAGGTTGAGGATCTGTTCATCGGTATATCTTACCATCTCCTCTCCGGTAATATGGGAATATGCGATTGAAGCCCGTGCGTAAAGGAGGCGAAGAAAATCATATATTTCTGTAATGGTACCCACCGTAGAGCGTGGGTTCTTGTTGCTTGATTTTTGCTCAATAGCAATCACGGGACTCAGTCCGGAGATCTTATCCACCTCCGGCCTTTCCATACTGCCAAGAAACTGCCTGGCGTAGGCAGACATGGTTTCCATATATCTCCGCTGACCTTCCGCATATATGGTATCAAAAGCAAGGGAAGATTTTCCGCTGCCACTCAGGCCGGTAATGACAACAAGGCTGTTCCTGGGGATGCTGACATCAATATTCTTAAGATTATGCACCCTTGCTCCCAGTACTTCGATGAAGTCTCCCGTTCTTTTAATATTATGGTTTACTGAATTTCCCAACTCCCGGTGTAATATTATATTAATTTAGTCAACGATATCCTCTGCTGTTTTAGCTTCACCATAATAATGGGCTCTGGTACGGGCACCTTCCAGTGGCAACTTTATACTGTAGGTTTTTCTTTGGAGATTGGTAATATATGGCTTTCGCAGCCAGGGATTAAGGTGTTTCAGTATCTTGTAGTTAGTATTGAATTTTTTTGCAAAATCTGCAAAATCTATAACCTTTTCATCTACCTGTACAATAAAAAAGTCAAGCGGAGGGTAAAGATCTGTTTCCTTAACATGAAACCCATATTCAGAGGGGTTTTCAAGTATTGTTTTTATGGCAAGAATCCTGAAAAGATATCTTTGGGTTTCTTCATTTAACAACAAATCATAGTAATTGGTTTCTTTCTGGATGCCGATCTGGTTATTCATTCCCCTGCGGCCGGCATTATAACTTGCTGCTGCCATAGTCCAGTTTCCGTAGGTGGTGTAGGATTCGAGAAGAAACCGGCAGGCTGCCTCTGTTGATTTTTCAATATGATATCGTTCGTCAACCTCTTCATTGACCTCCAGTCCGTAATCCCTCGCTGTGCCCCTTAGAAACTGCCAGAATCCAACTGCTCCTGCCGGTGATACTGCATTGGTCATACCACTTTCAGCAAGGGCCAGATATTTGAAATCATCCGGAATTTCATATTCTTCAAGAATCGGCTCAATCAACGGAAAATAACGTTCGGCACGTTTAATAAAAAGCAAAGTTTGTGATTGCCAGTAGGTATTGACCATCAATTCCCTGTCAAAGCTTTCCCATACATCAAAATTTTCAAGCGGAACGGCTTCTCCGGCAAATTCCAGTTTTTCCGGAATATCGAGTGCATAAATAGCATAATCATTCTTAAATCCGCCCGGCATCCCGGCAGGTTTCTCTGTTTTGAAAAAGCTGAATAGCTGAATAATTACTCCCATAATTATCATGAATGCTAAAAAGGAAACAGCACGAAGCATGAATCTTATAAAAGGATTAGTGATTTTATTAGCTGTAAACAATCTCATGAAGTTTAGCGGTTCAGTGATTAAATAATAATACAGTTGTTTGAAAAAATCAGTGATGCCGGAGCATCAATAATTTAATATTTACGGAACCTTTAATCGGGAATCTAAAAAGGTGCTGTTGAATATAATCACCGGCTCCGTAAAAACCTCAAAATTAAGGAAAATAAAGTAATAATTTATATCCTTTTTCTCCCGAAAAAAGAGTTCATATTTTTCATCCAGCTTCTGTATAATTTGTGTCAGGAAGACTTTCTGTTTAGATTATATCAAATAATCACACCTTAGGGCGTGGTTATTTCCTGATGGGGTTTTGTCCGTAAAGGTATGTGTGAGTTCAGAAATTCACAGAGCGATTTTTGACTGATTTTAACAAAAAAGATCAGAACCTGAATGAGATTCCTCCATATAAGGACAGTGAATATGGGTGAGCCCTGTGATTCATGTTTGGATTAACAGGTGTGACAAAGTAAC
>CAZFOO010000121.1:0-11092 GCA_964520585.1 uncultured Bacteroidales bacterium | reverse complement strand
TAAAAGTGGTAAGAAGTAGTATAATGCTAGTAACTAATATAATCTTCATTTGCACAATTATTATAGATGTAATATACATCAAATATGAGACTAAAAGTACATATTAAAATAGTACTATTTATTTTGGGGCCGATAGACACATTGTCCTGAAAATTTCATTTACAGTAATAGCTTTGAGTATGATACTTTACTATGTATTTTTTACATAGATATCTCCAAAGCCTTTCAGAGACCCAGACTGGATATAGTTTATCATTTGATCTCCTGCCATCCAATCTTTGTTTGCCCATTCCATGCTTTCTCCTTTGGAATAATTACAAATAATTTGTCCGAAAACCTCTTGAATGTGCCTAATGCACATTACAGTTTGTTCTACCTGTTCAGGCACTGCATATTCAAATGAAACGACAGGTACTGGTATTGAGAGTCCATTTAGTACATTGAGTTCAAACCCTTCAACATCTATTTTTATGAATGCGGGAGTACCATAAGTGGTAATGATATGATCTAGAGTAGTAATTTCAACAGTTCTCTTTTTTCTCCAAGTACGGTCAGCAAACCTTCCACTCTGCTGAACAGATTCGATCCAATCTGTAGAAAAGGAGGAGACCATATGGCTTTCGGATTGATAAAGATCCTTGTATCCTTCCTTTGCTCCTGCACCTTTTGGTATGAGGTGTATCCTTGATCCGTACTTTCGGCGCAGAAATGCACAGCATTCATCCTGCGGCTCCACAGCTACTACTTGGGCACCTAATGCCAATGCTGGCCCTATGCGATTACCCAAGTTAGCACCAATATCAAAATATAGATCTCCAGGTTTAAGGAATTGAGCATAGAATGACTTTCTTCTATTAAAAGCTTCCTTCTCTTGTTTATTAGGTAGCAATGATTTCAGATAGTAAATATTACTTTTACCAACCACTCTTTTTAGTAATGTTCTGATCATGATCCGTATCGTATCGTTGACTATGTTCTTTCCCTTCTATCTGTTTATAGATGAAACTTTATTGGCAAGCCTTATCATCTATATACCTCTGGAAGGTTTTCTTTTCTAACGACAATTTCTTTAATTCCGGATATATGGCTAGCTGTATGTGAGAATGAACTCCAGTGAGAACCGAATATCTTTTTGGTATTGGAAAGGATATAGAGGTCAGTTAAAGCATTTACCATCCCAGATTTTGTACTTCTATCAGCTTTATGTTCCGAAGACAATATTACCCTATCCCCAAAAAGACTAAGTAATCGGGTTTTAACAGATTCATCATCAGATGCGACAAAAAAGTGAGTCTTATGGTTAAGTTCTATTTCTTTGCGCATTACATGAATAAACAACTCAAGTGGACTGTTTTTAATGGCTTTATAATTATCAGTTCTACGAATATGAACACCTACCGTATCTTCAGTAAATCTGCTAGTAATAGATTTGACTTTTTCTTGGATTTCTATCTTCGGATTAAAATCCTGATACATAAAATGAGGTTGAGGATTATAAAAAAGTGTCTGAGACTCCAGCAAAATTTTGTCATATTTTTTAAACTGATTAAAATTAAAGTTGCTACTTCCTTGACGATTGAAGTCTTCTACAAAGATTATTTTATCAAACAATATTTTTTGTAGCAGTTCAATAGGAAATTTTATGACCTTATTTTTATTTCTGCAATCAATGAGGTGAAATGGTTTTTTTTCTAAATCTTTAACTGTAGCTACAGAAGGTGGAAATGGATCAAACAGATCATGGAATCCACAGTTTATCCCAGAGTTTTTTACCCAGTAAATAACCAATTTATGATTCAATGCTTTGCTTAACGCAATAGAAGACTCAATAGCTCTCATCCTATTGCACAAGCCTGCATGTGGTATTAGGGTTATCATTGCAACTAAAGTTTAAGGAGAAATTTGGGCATAAAAAGTTGAAAGATACGTTTAGTAGCGCCTGCCAAGATGCGAGAACTTCTGATCAGTGGCAGACTTCTGATATGAATAAATAATTTCCCCAGTTTGTAAGTTTTTTTATCTACCATCTCTTTGTCAATGGCTAATTTCCAAACAGTTGAAGCTCTTTGCCTATACCCCTGCAAATTAAAGTTCCAGGCAATATTCAGAAAATGAGCAGCTAGCATACTTTTTCTTATAGGTGTTAATTGATTCTTTTCTTTTAATATGTGGAACATCTTGTAATTTGCTTTCACCTTTGAGTCTAATTTTAATGGGTTTACGTTAGTGCTGATTCTGTCATAATCCTGAGCCACGCGCAAATAACCATCTACGAGCGTAGCATCCCGGAAAACTTTAAACCGCATTCCATCTACTAATGCCCGTAAGTGCAGATCCCCATCCTGCATACATGCCAGTTCTTCATCAAAACCATGTAATAGCAGTAGAGCATCTTTTTTCCAGATAGGGCTCATTGTGATCCAATGAGACTTTAATAAGAAGCTGGTGATATAATCTTGATGGAAATATCTAAAAAAAATGTCTTTCCTGTCCCCGATAGATTGCTCAAAGTATTGAATAGGAAATACTAAAAAATCCTTATCTGGAAAATCGGAAAAAGCTTTTACCCGCTGTTGCAGGCAGTGGGGTGCCAGTATATCATCAGAATCCAAGAATATCACAAACTCTCCTCGTGCCTTTTCTAAACCTATGTTACGGCAAGCCGGGGCACCTTTTGGATTGCGATCTCTTTTTAAAATTTTGATGCGTGGCTCCTCAGTAACTTTTTGTTGAACATACTCATACGAGCCATCTGTAGAGCCATCATCTACGATGATCATCTCCCAATTAGGGTAAGTTTGTCCAATAACAGAGTCAATGCTCTCACCTACCAGATTTACCCGGTTAAAAAGAGGAGTAACAATTGATACAAGCGGTTGATTTGACATTAACTTACTATTTATTCAATTTTAAAAGGCCTTCAATATAACCTTTCATCCTTCCAAAACCAGCCATTACATTACCTAAGCCATTTACCATTCTGCTTTTTGAAAAGCTTAACAGACATGGAAGTAGCATCAAAATGTGCTTCCCTGCATAACGAATTAAAGGGTCTGGAATCTTAATTTTAGGATTTTGGTGAGCATAGGTAATACCAACCCCCATACCGTCTTCAAACCTACGCTTCATTAGCCATCTAAAATTAGACCTTGATTCAGGTACGAAGTGATGGACAACAGCATCTTCTACAAATACTGCTTTAAACCCTTCTTTCAACATACGATTTTGCATATCCCATTCCTGCCCAGTCCTCTTGGGTTTCGTGCCGGGACCTAAACTTTCATTGAAACCGCCTAATGCTTTTATATCACCGGCAAATGCCGCCCAGTTAAACCCTAAAAAGCGGGCTGTCAACTTGTAATCCTCATTATCTCCCGGATACCAACCTTGCGCAGATGCAGGAAAGGAAAGTATTAGCCAGCGAGGTGGCTTTTTTTCATAGATGGCTCGGGTGGCACCCCCAAAAAAATAGCCTCTAATTTTATTTCTTGCTGCATTTTCTGTGGCAATAAGCGTACTAGTGCTTAACTCAACATCATCATCTGTAAAGTAAACAAGAGTATTAGGATTGTCTACGAATGTCAATCCGTAGTTCAAAGCTGCACTTTTATTTCCCCTGCTGTAATAAAAATATTTAGCCTTAAGCGATTCTCTATATTCGTTAACAATTTCTTCTACTCCGTACTTTTGACCGTTTTCTATAACTATAACACCTTGGAAGGAATCTGGCTTTGTACAGCGCTGTAATGAATTCAGTGTTTTACCAATGAGCACATTCCGCCCTGCTGCGGCGATCATAACCATAAATGGATGATTCATATGCTAATTTTGATATAAATAGGCAGACTGGGTTGTCTTACAGTATTGTCTACTGGTACGTATAGACTTGAATTTAGCTATTAGCCTGCTAATCAGTCTCACTTTGACAACTGTTACAGAAAACTTTAGCTGAAGGGTTGCGATGAAGGCATAAAATAATTCATCCTTCATAATAAACAGCCAGTTTCTTGTAAAAGACTCACTAATATCCTTCAGCGACTTTAAATGATCTATGTATTGCTTTTCTAGGGATTGGGTTTTATCAGGGAGCTTTGTATATCCTTTCCGATCGTGAACGATGGTAGCTAAAGGTGTAAAGCCTGTTTTGTAACCATAGTACATGGCTCTTTTGATGTAATCATTATCCTCACCATAGTGGGGAAATAAAGGGTCAAAGCCACCTACTTTTTGCAAGCATTCACGAGAAATAAGCCAGGCAGCCGCATTGACAAACGACAAAGGGTAAATTTCTTCTGTCTTTTGCTTAAGCAGCAGGTCTGACATTAGCTGTACGCTGTAATCACGGCAGATGTACTGGGTAAATTTATCGTCAAGCATATCTTCTTCACGAGTTAAATGCATAGGGCTAATGATGCCGTACTCAGGATACTTTTGCAGTAGAAGCATCAGTTTCTTAATAGTTTGAGGGTTTACCCAAGCGTCTTGATTGAGCAACAATACGGCATTATAGTTTTCATTTAAAGCTCTTTTAAGTCCTATGTTATTTGCCCTGCCAAAGCCTAAATTCTGTTTGCTGCGAATTAATTTAACCTGAGAAAAGTTTTTTTCTATGTAGTCAGGGGTTCCGTCTGTGGAGAGGTTATCGACAACAAGGACATCCGGCTGTATGGTGCTAGATATTACACTTCCCAGACACTTATCCATCCAGTGTTTACCGTTGTAGGTTACTACAATTGCAAGTATTTTCATTTAATGAACTCAAATTGAGGTTAGCAAATTATAAATTTGGGAAACATACTGCTCACGATTGAAGTGCTCTTTCGCATATTGCCAAGCTTTTTCGCCTAGTTGTTTTCCTTTTTCTGGGTTTGAAATTAATTCTTTCATTTTTTCTGATAAGGATCTTTCATCTCCTTCATACAACAGACCCGTTATGCCATCCTGAATAAGTTCTACAGTACCGGAAAATGCTGTTTTTTTCCCGATAATGGGTAAGGCGGCAGCCATGGCCTCAATAGTAACTCTACCAAATGCTTCGTGCCATGAGCACATTAGGCAGGCATCACTCTCGAGATATATAGAATACGGGTCAGTAACATGTCCACAAAAAATCACCTGATTCGTTAAATCCAAATTTTCAGACATTTTCCTTAACTCTTTGTCATTACCTTTGCCAACTATTAATAGTTGCACATTTAAGCCAGCTTGCTTAAGAAGAGAAATCGCTTTAATTGCTTCTAGTTGGCCCTTTTGTGGAGTCAGTCTACCGATAATGCAAAAAATGAATGGAGATTTTTTTTGATGCAATAATTTTCTTTTCTGTATTTTGTCAAAATCATACAAAGACACCACACCGTTATATATTACAATTCCGTTTGTTATTTTAAACGTATGGTTGTAGTAGTCTTTCACAGCACGAGAAATGAAAACTACTGCATCTGAGCGATTGACTACTGCCTTAAAAAATTTTTTTCCCCAATCAAGGGTAAGCCCCTGATCCAATTTCTGAAATTCTCTGATATGCCAAATATGTTTCTTTCCTGTTAGAATAGCAGCCAAAGCTCCTGCAGCTACTACAGAAGTGTTAGAGTATACGGTATCAATTTTCCAAGCTTTTAATTCTTTGCTTATCTGCAGGGCACCTTGTACTGTCTTTGTCAGTCTGGTGAAACGATTGTCACGAATTTTTGCGATAACAGTTCTCCAATGAAATGGAAAAGTAGACAGATTTTTATGTACCCAACGAGGATACCCGATTATTCTGTATGTCAAATTTCTTTTCTCAATCTCATGAACCAATGGGCCACGATAAGGTAGAATGGCGTAACAGGTTACATGATTATCCTTTTCGAGTAATCCATCAATCAAATCCAATAGCGATTTTGGCGCTCCGTAGACTTCAGCATCATGAAAAATAAATGCAATTTTCATTAGCAGTTGACTATCAATTTTTGCTAATTAATTCAGTGAGTTTGGCAATCTGAGTCGGAAGGTGATAATTACGTTGAATGTGCTCTTGGCCTGATTTGCCCATTTTTTGTGCTAATTCTGGGTCTTTAGCCAACTGAACCATAAACTCCGCCATTTGCTTGTAATCAAATTCATCTACCAGTAAACCTGTCTTCTTGTGTATTACAGCCTCAGAAATTCCAGCATGAAAAGTACTCACAACAGGAAGCCCACTGGCACTTGCTTCCAGTATACTCAGGGGCGTCCCCTCTTTTTCTCCAGTTTCCGGGGTCACTGAATGCATAACAAAGGCTCTTGCGCTTCTTATAATTTGCTGCACTTCTTCTTGGGTACAAACTCCCTTGAACTTGATTTTAGTACTGATTTTCAGCGCTTGTGCCAGTTCTTTACAGGCAACAAGCAATGATCCGGTACCCACAAAAATGAGCTGGGCATTCGGGATTTCTTTTAAAACTTCAGCAAATGCTAGAATAGTAAGATGTGGAGCTTTTTTATTCACAAATCTTCCAATAGAAATAAAAACAGAGGGAGCATTGAATGGATCAGAATTGCTAAAAAATGAGGTGTCAATCCCATAGGGAATTAAGTTCAATTGATTTTCGGAGAACCCATACTCTCTAAGTTGGTTTCTCATTGATTCGGAGACGCATACAACAGAATTAACGTGCTTGACTAGCTCTTGATAGTTTTGAAACTTGTTTCTATAGGTAAATGCATGCGCATCATCTCCATGAAAATGTACAATGAGCGGGATTTGTGCTTTGAAACAGGCATCCTGTACGTTAGCACCTACAGGACCAAATTCAGCTAGAACTACGTCTATCTTATTTTTCTTGAGGTATCGTGGAAGATATGTAGATACATACTCTGTAGGTTTGTAAGAAAAATTTCTAAATAGCTTTAGCTTTGCTTTATATAGAAGCTGGCTAGAAATAGGCTTATCAGTATGCCAATCATAAAGTACAGGTAAATGGCCATGGTAAAGTACTTTTTTTTCAAAGGGTAAATGGTTAATATGATTTCGTATGAAGGTCTCAGAATACCCCATCTTGTTTGTAGTTATAATACATAGCCTAGGAGAAGACATATTTTTTACTTTTTGAAGCCAAGGCCTGAGATTCCTGTTATCATTGGCCCCCTGAAAAAATCAGGATTAGGATTATCGTGTTTATAAAGATGTTTTAAAATGGGGAAAGTCATCGCTTGTAGAATTTTTCTTTTGCGGGAAGACATAGGAGAACGTTTAATCCACAATCCAATTACTTGCCCTAGACTTGCATTCCACCCTCCTAAAGCATTTATTTTGATATTTGTAAAGCCATTTTTTTTCAGGATCCGCTCCATTGAAAATGGGGTATAGCGGTATTCATCGAAAGGAGGTTCGTGTAACGGCCATAAGAAAGGAGTCGTGAAAAAGAACAGTCCTCCATTCTTCAATACCCTAAACACTTCACTCAAATAGATATCAGGATCAGGCACATGTTCTAAAACTTCTGTAGCAAAGACACAATCAAAAGTATTAGTAGAGAATGGCATATGTTTTCCATCCCAAAAATAGTCCGGTTGAATCCATTCATCGTAAACTTTTGCAGTCTCAATGTCTAAACCTACATACTCTTCTACTCTGGAATTTGAGAGGATAAAATCTCTATATGG
Source organism: uncultured Bacteroidales bacterium (assembly GCA_964520585.1). GTDB lineage: Bacteria > Bacteroidota > Bacteroidia > Bacteroidales > PUMT01 > PXAP01. Next base: position 3,466 of record CAZFOO010000121.1, on the reverse strand, counting down.
CATTTTTCCACATCCAGCATCAAGTAGACTCCCTTTAAAAGCAGGCAAATTGCTTTTAATCACATTTAATATAGATTTTCTTTGAAAATAAAGGTCAAGATTTCCACTGTTGAAAGGGATATTTATAAAATTATCATACTGCTTCATCTTACCTTCTTATTAATTTTCTTAAAGGAGACATTACTCTCTTGACGAACTTATACTCAAAAGAATGGATTATTTTGTTGTTGGCACTTTCTACATAATATTTTTCCCAATAGAGGGAAATGGGGTCGGGAAAATTCTTTAGATAAAGGTTGAGATGATTTAGATATACTTGTTTCCTTAGCGCTCTAAATTTTTGTTCATCTATTGAGCGTGCCATTGAGCCTGGCCTAATTCTATAATAGAACATAATCTCAGGGATTTTATAAACTTTCCTCCCTAATTCAATCAGGGAGAGCCAAAAATCCCAATCCTCTCCTCCATACTTCATATTTTTATTATAACCTCCGACTTTTTCCCAGTCTTCACGCCGATACAAACTGCTACACAAAATGATATTTCTTCGTAGCATGGCTTCTAGCGAATAAGGAGGATCTTTACGTATGTTGGTATCAGCCCCAAAATTTTGCGTTTCTCCATGAACAATACCAACTTTTGGATCACTCTCAATAACTCGCACTGCCTTTTCACAATACTCAGGCGCTATCTTATCATCAGCATCTAGTGGCAAAATGTAGATTCCACTCGCATTACGGATTCCCACATTTCGGGCTTCGGCCAAGCCATTATTTTTTGTAGTTATTACTTTCGTTTTTGGTTTATGATAGTTTTTGAGAAGTTCGTTGGTATATGAATCTGTTGAGCCATCATTGATGATAATTATCTCGATATTTTGATGAGTCTGAGCCAATGCTGAGTTGACAGAATCATCAAGGTAAATGCCTTGATTATAACAGGGAATTATGATTGAAACTAATACATTCATTATGGCATAAAATTCTTTATCAAAAGAGAGAGGTTTGTCTGTGTGCCAGCATAAAATTTTAGATGATCTTTATCAATTCTTTATAATTTGCCAGCATGTTTTCAATGGAAAAATTGGTATCTACATATTTTTTATTTTGCTTACCGATTTCATCCATCATTTCGGGATGCTGATAGAAATAAAGAATCTTTTCGGCTAGATCCTTTTCGCTATCAGGTTCAATCAGGTATACGTAGTCACCCCCAATATCCTCTCTGGATCAGGTAATGTTTGTAGCGATTATGGGTTTGTTAGCATTCATCACTTATAATATACCATTAGGACAGCCTTCATATTTTGAGCTAAAAACCACTAGGTCAGTAATTTTTAATAAACCGGCCACATCCTCTACGGGCCCATAAAAAAGAACGGAATCGTGAAGAGCTAAATCAAAAGCCAATGACTTCAGGCGGAAATGCATATCATCCAACCTTCCGGCCAATATTAATTTTACGTCTTTTACGCTTTTGTTTTGAGTAAATAAACCCCATGCTCTAATAAGCGTCATATGATCTTTATATGCATGTAGATTTGCAATCATACTGACTGTAAACGTATCACTGTTTGTGCCTGTACTTTGATGCCATTTTTCTTTAGAGTAAGCTGGAGATTTTAGTATTACTCCATTATGGATAAGCCTTATTTTAGAAGAATCTATTTTAAATGAACTGCTTAAAAATCGGCTCCCTTCAAGGCTATTGGAAACGATGAGCGATACATTCTTTAAAGCAAACTTTTCCCAAAGGTTTGAGCGAATATTTCTACCCTCGTCTCTCTGGTTCCAAATACAAACCTTAGCACTTGTGAATCGCCAAATAAGCCCAATAAGCAGATTGGCCCAATAAGTATAAGGAAAGATAACATCTGGCTTAGTTTGCCAGAAAAACTGTAAGAGTATAAAACAATTTTTTATAATCTTTTTTTTCCTATTGCTTATATCCAAAGGAACAAAATCACATTTTATGCCTTTTTCAGCTAACATTTCATACGCTTTCCCTTTATTCCTAAACCCCACTACTATCACTTCATACTCATTACTCTGATGTAAGTGTTCTGCTAGATAAATAGCCTGTCTTTCCGCACCCCCCAACTCAAGATAGTCTAAAACAATGACTACTTTTCTTTTCATGTGGTTATCCTGTTATGGACCTCAGAAACGAAATCTTCGGCAATGGCATACTCAGGCCACATATTCCCTTCTACCCAGTTCAAGTTTTGATCCCAATGTCCAGGGCACTTCTCGACCATCCAATCCACAAATGTGTAGCTCATCTCACCGATAACAGGTTTTTTATTTTGGTCATAAATAAAATCGTAAGCCATACTCTGAAACTTACCCATTCTGCTAACCCGAAAGGCCATCTCTATGCATCTAACATCAATTTGTTTTGGATCTACATCAAAGTTTCCGCTTCCGGAAGCTCTAAAGTCATCTGGTCTATTAAACCTCCTATAAGCAAAAGCTCTTTTGCCGATGACAGTAACTCGGGTGTCAAATTTGTTATTAGGCAAAAATTTCTGAAAGTAAGCGTAACCAAACTCAGGTTTCCACCATGTCTTATGCAAAGGAGGATATTCTTTTTTAAAAAAGTACAGCAAGGCTTCCTTTAACCTCGATTTAAATACTTTCGGATTCCTTAACCATGCATTAAGACTGTTATGTTTAAATTCATTCTCTGTATAAGGGAAAAAACCGCATTGAAACATCTTATTAACGGTTTTTTCACCTTGTTCCTTATTGTCAATCTTTATAACATTGGCGGAGCCAGCTCCACCACTTAGCTTAAAGATGATAGGGTATTCAGCGTTTTGAAGCCAGTTTAAGGCTTCATTTTTATTCCAAAAAATCCAGGTAGGTATAGCAGGTACCTGCAAGGCATCGAAAATATATTTCTGCGATAATTTGTCATCGTAATGCCAAGCAGTAGTGCTATTTGGGAAAACTGGAATTTTTAAATAGGACTCTATAGTATTTAAGATCTGTCTCGCGGATTGTTTGTCGGATGGCTTATGCAACCATCTCCACATTACTCCATCACAGTCTTGGGCTTGTGCAATAGCACTAGTAGAGAGCAAATCCAGTATTTTTACTTCTATATTGTGCTGAGTGAAAAATTCAATAAATTTGTCAGAATAGCTTTCTTTTCCTGTTTTATCAGGATGCAGACCAATCAACATAAAGCCCAAAAGTTATGAAATAACTAAAATTTTACTCATACGGATCATAACACACCGCGATAAGAGGAGTCATGCTGGAAAGAATTGAAATCGGAACGCAACCTGGTTTGTAGACATCAGGCATAGCAAACAGTTCTACCGATTGATAAAAACACTTTAAAACCCAATAGAACTCACCTGCAGTCCATTCTCTTACATGTTGATAGTATTTTGGAGGACTTGCTGTTGCGTGTATTTTAGATCTGTTCTTATTAGGCGTCGTAAAAATTGCTTTAGGGG
>CAZFOO010000120.1:8623-11109 GCA_964520585.1 uncultured Bacteroidales bacterium | reverse complement strand
TAATTTTTTATAATGGCTCGTTTCGTATTCAGTATTCCACTCGGATGGATCCCCCAGTTATATTTATGTTATTTTGTGAGACTTTAGTATCATGGGGATTCATTCGTATAAAGTATAGTTAATAATCTGTTTAACAAAGTGCTACAAATTCACGATTTGAATATTTTGCTTTTCAATCCATTGAACGCCCATACTTTGTACATGTCTTTTTGTATGCCTCAGCTTATAGTCTAATATATTTCCACAACCGTTCCAAAATCAAATTTTTTCTAAATAGTTTCAGTAAAAAATGATCTGGCTGTAATATCAGAGATTCCGGCTTTAAAACCATGTGTTGATTAATTTTTATAAATCTTGAATGGGTTTAAACTGTATAATTAATTTTACAGATGTGAAAAAAAATCCACACTATTGTTGTTCCATTCGCTTTTCCTGATCCTGAGCGGTTTGCTCTGTTTGTTCTACCCCTCGTAGTTTGGGTTCGAGGCGGGATTCTACCCATTTACGGACTATCTTTTTTTTCTTCCTGGTTGTTAGCTGTTCAGTATGTATGCTCAGTGATCTTATCCTGATCTCATTGTTTTTTTCTTCAATGAAAAATGTGCGTCTGGCTCCAATTGGATTTACTGTTTGACCATGGGTGACAGCAACGCAAATCTCCATGGTTTTAACATCTCTCAACCTTTGAGCACTGAAAAACTCATGGGAAGGATCTTTCTTTTTGTCTTGATACATTTCCATGCCAACATCACGTCCTGCGATAATGTCTTCGAAAGTACCCAGAATAAGGTATCCGCCGGGCATTATGGGGCCTTCCAGTAATTTGGGCTGATTATTCTGATCTTGCGGATTAATGCGGCTGAAACTGGTCAGATAATGCTTGGTTCGTTTCTCTGAATAATTAAGGTATGCTATTATACACTGTATATTAACAGGCTCCTTGCTCATATTAACGAATAAGCAAGTTGCCCGGGGACTTTGAGCAGTTGCATGGTGAATAACCAGGAAAGGACGGTTCCGTCGCCTGTGCTCATGCCAGAACATATTCAGATATAGCAACCATATAAAAACAGTTGCCAGTCCGGTAAGGGCTCCGATGAATTCCGGATTCCACATTAAGAACTTGATTTATCTCAATTGAGCAATATCTGGGTATAAGTAGGGCATTGTTTCAAAATGATAAAACAGATCATGTTCCGGCCAAGTGTTAACTTCTTCCAATGCGGTATGTACTTCACGATTTATTTCATTTGGCAGGTTTATTCCCATGTATGTACTGGAATTAAAGAAAACTGCCCAGCTTATCCCATCCTGCTGGCGCTTAACAAGTGCTGAAGTACCGGATAATGTTCCTGTTCGCCACCAGTTACCCTGTATGTCAGCTCTTGCCCATCCAATGGTTTGACCACCTGAAAGGGCTCTGTCTGTCATTATTCTAATGCTTTCCCTTGAAAGAATATTATCTGCTCCGGGAATGCTGTCAATGGCTGTAACTAATTTTAATATCTCAGCAGGGGAAGCGATCCATCCTCCGGCAGCAGCCAGTGATTCTATGTCATTACCTCCATAAGCAACAGGGAACTCCCGGTGTTCAGGATATAGAGAAATATTATCGGGAATATATGCCGTTTTATAATATTTGACTTCATTTTCAAAACGGTTCTCAAGGTGGTTTTTACCAAGTCTCATTTCATGGATTCCCAATGGTAAAAGTATTGTTTGTTTAACGTATGTTTCATAATCAGTGCCGGTAACTGCTTCTATAATTTCTCCTAAAATACCATATCCCAGGTTGGAATAGCTGGTCCGCGATCCAGGAGCAAATTGAAGTCTTTTTTTCAGGGCGAACAGTAAAATATCACTCATCCCGATATCATTTTTATCAATATGTAAGTTCCTCGAGATGATATGATGCATACCCAGATTACGATCAAAACTCTTGTTCCATCCGGAGGAGTGATTGAGAAGATGCCTTACCGTAATATCTCCAACTCTTGGATCTGCATAATCCCGATATATGGAATCATTAAGTATACCATTATTACCGAAAACCTTATCGTCAATATCTATCAGGCCAAGTTCGGTCATTTTCATTATTGTAGTTGCAGTAATAAGTTTTGAGACACTGGCAATCCTGAAAAGGTGTTTTGGCTCTACCGGCTCTTTGGTTTCAGCATCAGCATAACCGATACCTTTTGCAAAAACCAGCTTTCCATCTTTTGCAACGGCAATAGAAGCTCCCTTTATATCATACTTGCCCAACATAAAGGCAATTCCCGATTCCAGATATTCAAAATCTTCAATATCAGAATATTTGTTATTGATTCGTTGAGGGATCGGCTGGATTTGTTCTGATCGCAGTACCTTGTGCATGGAGTTATTACTTGTCGAATTAATTCCAACATTTGAGAAGTAAAAAACGATCAGCATAAAAATTTTAAAAAATAAGCCTAAAGTAAAGAGCTTTCTCATAAGCCTGAAAAATT
>CAZFOO010000120.1:0-8523 GCA_964520585.1 uncultured Bacteroidales bacterium | reverse complement strand
AATATATGTTTTCTAAGACAGATTAGGGAATTAAATGTTCAGATTTTGCTAAAATTTTTCTAAAGCTGATACAATATCTGATCCACAAATTCAACATTATAGTATATGAACCTTCTATCTCGCTATTATCAGTGATATCTTTTTTGCACTAAATATTTTCTGTGAATCAATCTCATATTTGTTTGTGAATAAATGTGTAAAATTTCAACACTAATGAAGATTCTTTCAATAAATAAAGTGCATGATAGTTGCAATCTTGAAAAATTGAAAAAACTTTGCAAAGGAACATTTTTTTTTTGTTATGGCAATAGCAAGTCAGATAAGATGGGGAGAGATGTTGCCACGTAAAAAAAAATCTCCGGATTTATTTGGATAAAACATTCATTTCATTTTATCCGGATTCATTTTATTCAGACTTTTGTTTGATTTGAGGATCAGGAATATCTCCTGACTTTGTTAATGAGTATTTGGCAAGGAGCGGACCTATGAGCTCGTTAATTATGGTCGCTCCCATAATGGTTGTAAGAAGCATATCCGATATTTCTTTAAATCCTTCTGTCTGATAAATACTTAAAACCAGACCGATGGCTATACCTGCCTGGGGAAGCAGTCCCCCTGCCACATATTTTCTGATGGGCCGGTCAGCATTTACTAATCGTGCTCCTGCATTTACACCCAGATACTTACCAAGAGATCTTAACATGACAAACAATATAATTAACGGAGCAGCTTGCGGAATTACCGAAATATCCAGGTGCAGTCCGCTAAGCAGGAAGAAAATCAAAAAAATAAAATTTTCCGTATACCTTTCCAGAATTTTAAATATTAATTTTTGCTGTTTACAGGTGTTAACAGTTACTACTCCCATTGTCATATAGGCTAATAATTCATCAACTTCGAGTAATTTAGCAATACCTGCACAGAATATAAGTAAAGAAAAAATAATTACCACCCATTGGCCTTCTCCTACTATCTTCAGGTATCTGCCAATTAACTTAATAATGTAACCAATGCTACCTCCGATTAAAGCAGCTATAATTATTTGATATAATGCATCAATAACATTACCGGCGCCGGATATGTAGCTTTGATCAGCTGTAAACAGGGGAATCACAGATACTGTCAGACTGAAAAGCAATATACCCAGCACATCATCCAGTGCAACAACTCCCAGTATCGTATCGGCAACTTTCCCTTTGGCTTTATACTGGTGTATCACGGCAAGAGTTGCTGCCGGTGCTGTGGGGCCTGCAAGTGCACCTAGAAGCAAAACAAATAATATCATATTTCCAGTTCCGTAAGAAAGAATCTCAGGGAAAATTAATCCAAAAATCAAGGTGCCTGCAGCTATTAATATATAAGGAACAATGCTGGCCAGAGGTGTTATGCTTAATATTTCCTTTTCATGTGCTTTAATTTTTGACCATTTTAATTCTCCTCCAACCTCAAAGGCAATGAAGGCAAGGCAAATATCCATTAAAGGCCGGGTTGAATTTATAAAATCCTGATCGACCAGATCTATGGTGCTGGGACTAAATGCCACGCCTGTAACTATATATCCGATTATCATAGGAAGTCTTGCTTTATCAAAAAGCAAACCTGCTACATAGGCAGAAATTAGCAACAGCCCAAATATCAGTAACATACCATTCATCCTAATAAAACGGGTTAATCAAATTAATAATCAGTTACTTTATCAATTTGAGACTTTTAAGGCTCTGTATGGTTGTGAACGACAATATCATTGTTGCAATTACTACCATCCATGGTTTTGCTCCCATAGCCTGAAAGGATAAAATTGTATTCAGGCCCGGGATAAAATAGGCTGCAAGGATTACTACAATACAAAAAACAATTGCATACCACACATATTTATTTTGAGTTACCTGATTTTTGAACAGGTGTTCATTCCTTTCACGCATGTTGAAAACATGTGCAAGCTGTGTAAATGAAAGTGAGAAAAAAGCTATGTTATTGGCGATCTCTTCAGAAACACCCAAATAATATAATCCAAAGAAATATGCAGCTGTTATCCAGACAGCCATTATAGTCCCATATGTACTGATTGTATACCAGCTTTGACGTGTCAGTATTGGTTCTTCAGGGTCTTTGGGAGACTGTTGCATTACCTGGGGAAGCCCTTTGCTGAGTCCCAGTGCCAGGGCAGGAAAAACATCTACAAGTAAATTCAAAAAAAGCAGTTGCAAGGGTAGCAGGGGCAGGTTGTAAACTGAAAAACTAACTGCCGCTATTACCAGTATTTCACTCAGATGATAAGAAAGCTGGTAAACAACAAACTTGCGTATATTACCGAAAATTATCCGGCCCTGCCGGATTGCGGTTATGATTGATGGTAAATTATCTGTTTTAAGCACCATATCGGCATATTCCTTTGCTACCTGGCTGCCTCGTTTGCCCATGGCAATTCCAATATTTGCCATCTTCAGGGCTGGTGCATCATTCACTCCGTCTCCGGTCATGCCGACAATATCACCTTCTTTTTTGAAAATATTAAGTATATCAAGCTTCTGCCGCGGATCAACCCGGGCGAAAATATTTGATCTGGACAGCTCCCCGGATTTATTACTTTCATATAACTTCTTTACATCCTCACCGGTATAGGCTACAGGATCTGCGTCGTCAGCAATACTTACTTGACGTGCCACGTTTTTGGAAGTTTCCGGATGATCGCCGGTGACCATTACTACACGGATTCCAGCCTGCCTGAAGGTTTCTACTGCATCTTTTATCCCTTCTTTCGGAGGATCGAGAAAACCGATCAGGCCTGCGAATATATAATCGTCTTCCAGTGATTGTTTTTCATCTGACTGCTTGTAGGCAAATGCAAGTGTTTTCAGTCCCCCCGAACTTAACTCGTTATCTTTATCCCTCCATTTTTTCCTTTCATCTTCTGAAAAATCCTTAGTTCCGGAAGGTGTAATAACATTGTTGCATCTCTTCAGTACGACATCCGACGCTCCTTTGAGGGAGAAGAAATATGTTGATCCTTTCCTGTGCAAAGTAGCCATGAATTTACTTTCTGAATCAAAGGGGTCTTCATCGATACGTTCATATTCCTCATTTATTTTAGTATAGTTGTCTTCCTTTAGCTGCCCAATAAAACGCATCAAGGCAACTTCGACTGTATCTCCAGCCGGTTCACCATGTTCATCAAATCTGGCATTATTGCAAAGTGCCGATATTGTAATAAGTTTTGACAGGGTATCTTTTGTGTGATGGCCTTCAGTAATAATTTCTTTTGCTTTTTTATCAAATTCTTCTGTGGTCAGGTGTTCGACAGAAAGCTTGTTTTCGGTTAATGTGCCGGTTTTATCAGTAAGAATAGTAGTGGTTTCACCGAGGGTTTCTACTGCTGCCAGTTTTTTTACAATTACATCTTCATCAGCCAGTCGCAGCATTCCCCTGGCAAGAGCAATTGTAGCCACTATTGCCAGTCCCTCAGGGATAGCCGCAATTGCCCAGGCTATAGCCGTCTGTATCATTATAAGCAGATCCTGACCGGATAAATAACCGAGCAGTCCATATAAGGCTGCCAATCCCAGGACTATCCATATCAAATGTTTTGACAGACGGTTCAGTTTAATATTTAAAGGAATCTGCTCATCATCTTCCCTGCTCACCATTTCAGAAATATCGCCAATGCCGGTATCCATTCCGGTAGCAATAACAATACATTTTCCATTACCCATGGTAACTGATGTTCCTTTAAATACCATATTGGACCTGTCGGCAAGTGGTGTGTCACTATCCAAAGTGCCGGTCTGCTTATTCGCAGGTAAGGATTCACCGGTGAGGGCCGATTCGTTCAGTTTTAGTTCATTTTGTTCAATAACCCTGCAGTCAGCAGGGATCAGGTTGCCCTCATCAACAAATATTATATCACCAGGCACAAGATTTTCTGCTTCTATCTCTTTTCTTTTACCTTCCCGAAGCACAGACGAATTCATCCGGTCCATTTTCTTAAGTGCCTTCATCGAGGTGCGTGCCTGATATTCCATGAAAAAGCCTATGGCGGTATTGAGGATTATTACCACGACAATAGCTATGGCTTCAGGAATTTCTCCAAATGCAAAAGACACAGCTGCTGCTGCCAGCAGAAGGTAAATAATGGCACTTTTGAACTGATCGATCAATAGTTGCCATATACTTTTTTCCTTCTTTTCCTTTAATTTATTAGGACCATATTTCTTGAGCCTTTCTGCTGCTTTATCATTTGACAGACCATTATTTATGTCTGTATCAAGCTTTCTTGCTACCTCTTCAATATTTAATGAGTAGGGTTTTATTTCATTCATTTCAGTTATAATTTAAAAATTTTTACTGTAAGCATTGGCCTGAGATTTCCCTGCCAAAAGGAAATTTTCAAGTTAACCTTTCATTACCTTATTTTCATGTGACTTTTTTATTGACCGTCTATATCTCTCTTGTTTATGATCTTACAGCCTTTTCCTGATAATTCTTTTTTTATTTTTTCAAATTCGTCCGGATCAATGGGACTTGTTGCATCCTCAATCAGGGTTGCTGAGAATCCTTCCTTAAGTGCATCCTGAATTGAAAAATTTACACATACATCTGCCGCCAGTCCACAAAAATAAAGTTCATTGGCTTTACGTTCACGAAGATACCCTGCCAGTCCGGTATTTTTTTCGTGTCCATTGTCATAAAATCCGCTGTAGCTGTCGATATTCTCGTCCATGCCCTTGCGGAAAAATGCCTCCACCTTTTTTGTATCCAGATCGGAATGAAATTCCGCCCCTTTGGTGTTCTGAACACAGTGATCCGGCCACAATATCTGTTCCATGCCGTGCCATTCAATCGTATCGAAAGGGTTTTTTCCTTTATGATGAGATGCGAAACTCATATGATTTTCCGGATGCCAGTCCTGCGTAGCTATCACCAGCTCAAAGTGTTCCTGCAGACTGTTAATAAGAGATATAATCTTATCTCCTCCCGGTACTTCCAGTGCTCCGCCTGGGATAAAATCATTTTGCATGTCTATAATTATAAGTGTTTGCATGTGAATATTATTTTATGAGACTTTAGTATCATGGGGTTCCAAACTATTCTTTTTTATATTGGTCGATTAATTTATCACGTTCAGCTTTTAATCCGTCGCTGATACCTATTTTATATATATGAGGATTTATAAATCTTTTATATTCCCAGGGTAACTGATTTATTCTTTGCTGCCTGTATGCTGAAATGTCTGCCAGGGAAAGTTTTTCTTTGGCTCGTTTTCCGTCTTCCATCACTTTTTCAAGCAGTGGTGCTTTTTTGAAACATTCAATGTTCAATGATTTACCGGGTTCAAAAGGACTGTGTATATTTTTAAAATCATTCTCATTTTCCAGTGTTATGGCGTCTGCTCCAATCCATTCTTTTTTTTCATTAATTATCCTGTATACCTGTTTCTTATGAGGCAGGGTTATTTTTTCAATGGATTCCGATAACTTAATGCGTGGTTTACCGTTAGCAAAAGACAATTTGTAAACCCCATCCAGGGCAGCATCCGGTCTGCCGATAACAAGGCTGGTACCCACTCCGAAAAGATCGATGGGGGCCTCCTGATTAATCAGGCTATCGATCACATGCTCGTCAAGCTGGTTTGAAGCAGCTATTTTTACATAATCCAGGCCGGCATCATCAAGACTTTTGCGGGCTTCTTTTGCCAGATATGCCAAATCTCCGCTATCGAGCCGTATCCCTTTGAGTTTTTCACCGCGTTCCTGCATTTCCAGGCCTGCTTTTATTGCATTTGGGATGCCTGTGTTTAAAGTATCATAGGTGTCAACAAGCAGTACACAGTTACCGGGATGTTCTTTTGCAAAATCCCTGAACGCACTCAATTCATCATCATAGCTTTGAATAAAGCTGTGGGCCATGGTACCTGAAACGGGAATGTTATAGTCACGGCCTGAACGTACGTTGCTGGTAGCATCAAATCCTCCTATAACAGCAGCCCTGCTGGCATAATATCCTCCGGGTCCCTGGGCTCGCCTTAATCCGAAATCCACCAGTTTTCTTTCTCCTGCGACCATGCGCATTCGACTGGCTTTGGTAGCAATAAGTGTCTGGAAATTTAGAATGTTCAGCAAAAGAGTTTCTATTATCTGCGCTTCAAGCATATTTGCTTCTACCTGAAGGACTGGTCTGGTCGGAAATACAATATCACCTTCCGTGCAACTGTATATGTTTCCGCGAAAGCGGAAATCTTTAAGATATTTAAGAAAATCTTCAGGAAAACCGTATTCCTTAAGAAAAGAGATATCCAAATCATCGAATTTCAAATCTTCAAGTACTTCTATTAAATCTTCAAGTCCGGCAAAAATTGCGTAGCCCCCGTCGAAAGGCAGTTTTCTGAAGAAATAATCAAATATGGCTTTATCTTCTGCTTTTCCCTGCCTGAAATAGACCAGTGCCATGCTTAGCTGATACTGATCTGTGTAACTTCCTGTATATTCAATCATAAAATCAAAATTAGCCTGTTTAATAAAAATATGTATAAGGTTTAGTTTAAATTTCTTTCCCGTTTATATACCTGGGATTGCAAAAATCCCAAGGTGTCATTTAGACTATTCAGTCTAACTGTTTTCCAACATAAAATTACGCATCATTCCCATATCATGATGCTCCAGATTGTGGCAATGGTAAATGTATAATCCGCTATAGTCCAGGAATTCCATTGCAATTTTAACCTTCATTTCCGGCATGAGCAAAAATGTATCCTGTCTCCCGGAATCTACAAAGCCATCCTTTATATCATCCCACATCTGGCTATCCATTTCCGAAACATCCCGTTCAACTATTCTGAACTGAAGTCCGTGTAAATTAACCGGGTGAGGTATTTGCATCATACCTCTGCTCTTTCTCCTAAAGCAAGCATCAGATAAGGTTTGCTTATCGATTCTTCAAGCAGCCCTCCATCAGTACCAATCACAACAAGAGGAGTCTGATCACTCCAGGCAAGCTTATAGATACGGGCATTGGATCCGTTGATTATCCTCATCCGGTAAGCATTTGTTGCTACCTGCGATGGTTCTCTTTTTCCGTTTATCAGTATGGTGTCTCCGAAAAATCCGGCCATACGGCTCATCATGTCGTTTTCCAGATATTGTAGCTGGTTACTGTTATCAAAAGTGCGGTCCTGAATGACCATGGGAAGATCAAATTCCCCGGAAGGCAGGTTAAGGTCTTCTTCCTCCTGATCTGAGACTATGAATAATCCTGCCAGTCCCCTGTAAACCTGAAGTCCAGTGATCTCATGGGGATGAGGATGAAACCAGTATGTACCGGCGGGGTCAACTATTTCCATTTCATAGACATAGGTTTCGTTGTTTTCCAAGGCATATCTGGGGTGACCGTCCATTTCAGGGGGAAGGTGTAATCCGTGCCAGTGAATTATAGATTCCTGCGACAGCTGGTTATGAAAATTAATGCGGATTTTTTGTCCACGTCTGACTCTTAAAACCGGTCCGATATAAGAATTATTCACTGTAGCTACAAGGGATTGGTCTCCATGTGTAACTTTTACCAGGTAAGTGTAAACCCGGGTTTTTTCGCCGGGCAATATCTGGACTTCATCAGTCACGGCCGTCAGTTCAACTTCAAGATCGGGATTAAAATTTTCTGTCGGCTTTAAGCCTGGATTTGCAAGTTGCTTTTGTGGTCCGGGGCCGGTACAATATAGCGAAGGAGTCAGCCCTAAAGCCAAAGCACCCAGTCCCGAATATTTTAAAAACTCTTTTCTGTTCATATTTAAACTATTTAAAATTAGTTTAAGATCTGTAAAGTTCTCATAATGAACTTGCTGAATCTGATTATCTTTAACAGATACTGCCAGGTCCGGATGATAAGAGAAATTTGTCAGAATCTGGCCGAGACGCCGCCACCGAATAAAAACTAGTAATTATTACTGCATAGTCCCCTTCAGAAAATTGTAAAACAGGACCTGGTATGCGGCCGTTGGTGGTCATACCCGTAATCTCAAAAATGGTATCAAGGGATAATACATATAAGCTCGATTGATTTAAAAATAACTATCTTATAATTAATTTATATGTGATTATATATTTCCAACAAATTTACCTTCAATATTGTTTCCAAAAACTGTATATAAGCCTAAAAGTGTTTTGTTTTTTTTATAATGGGATTTTAAATTTCTCACAGGCTGATGGGATATTTGAATCCGACCCTTTTATAAATTGACAAAAATGGATTGGGATTTTTCTTACTAATGAGTTGCTTATGAAAAACCATGCCAGATTACATAATATGTCAGGCGATGGATTAAAAATCAAAATTAATACTTGTTACAATATCAGAAAATTACCGGTCTGTTTATCCCATTCAGGATAAATGTGATGATTATCACCACAATCATTCCCTGAGTGGGTAATATATCATCACTTCATTATAGATGGGACACTATTAATTGATGAGGCCGCCGACAGACAATAATTTTTAATTCAAGAAATTATTAAAAATTCATTAAGTTTGTTGCCG
>CAZFOO010000119.1:0-11436 GCA_964520585.1 uncultured Bacteroidales bacterium | reverse complement strand
GTACGGAGGAACGGTTGGCAGTGGCACACCAAGTACCCGTATGTACTCACTTGGTTTAAATATTGATTTTTAAAAATTATTAACAGATGAAACGAACCATAAAAATGTCTCTTACTAAATCCTGTCCATGAAATGGTTAGTTCTGTCTGGTAACTAAAAAAATATAAACTCATGAAAAAAATAAAATATATATTCCTAGCATTCATCACGGTTGCGCTGACAATGTATTCCTGTCAGGATGTACTGGATGAGGAAGTTGTGTCCGGCGTTACCGGTGAGTATCTAAACACACCTGAGGGTTTTGAGGCTGGTGTTAATGCATCATATGAAAGATTGAAGAATTATTACGGCAATAGTGAACATGGCCATAATCTCACCGTTTTTGGTACCGATGAATTCACTAATGGTGGACATGGGGGTTACCATTATATGAATAAATATGAGGCCGGGTTAAACGCTGAAGCTTCACCTTTCTGGCATTTATGGCAACATTTTTATCTTGGAATAAATGCATGCAATGCCGTAATAACCCGTGCAGCTGAGTCTGATTTGCCCGACTCGCAAAAAAATCCCAGATTGGGAGAGGTCCGTTTTTTAAGGGCTCATTACTACTTTATCTTAGTTCAGCATTTCGGACCCGTTCATTTGACATTGGAAGAAACAATTGGTGTTGAGACCGAAGCCAACCGAACCCCCGAAGATCAGATTTATGATGCAATTATCGACGATCTGGAATTTGCAATTGCTAATTTACCGGTTACCCAAAGTGATTTTGGCCGTATAACAAAGCCCGCAGCTGAACACATGCTGGCCGAGGTTTTGCTGACAAGGGGCTATACAGATTTTGCCGGAAGTGATGACTTCAGCAGGGCTGCAGACCTTGCTACAGGTGTTATTAATAATTATGATCATATACTTTATGATGACATCACCGAGGTCTGGAATCATGATAATGAACAAAATGCTGAAGTTATCTGGTCCGTTCAGTATAGCGAGGATCCGCTGCTTTGGCCGGGAAACAATTCACATCTGTATTTCAGGCCCTGGTATGAAGTATATAACGACGGCCTGAACCGTGCACTTGGTCATGGTTATGGGCGGCCCTGGATAAGGATTAATCCAACCCCCTGGCTTCTTGAAAACTTCAGACCACTTGATGTGGATTCCAGGTTTGAAAAAAACTTCCAGTCCGTCTGGTATTACAATACAACTGACAATATTCCCGATGGTGCTTCAGTTGGTGATACTGCAATCTGGGTGACAGACAAGTATCTGACGCAGGCTGATGTGGATGCAATAAAGGCTCGTCTGCCGGGGGTAAATTTGTTTTCCTGGCATCATGACAATATGGATGATCCGTGGTACAGGGAGAGGAATATATTTCCCAACCCATTTAAATTCGATGACAATAAGCGACCTTCGGTTAATGAAGCCAATGGATCCCGCAATTTCATTGTTTATAAGCTTTCGAAAACTTACCTGGTTGCTGCGGAAGCGATGTATATGCGGGATGGCAATGGTTCGGAAGCAGTTGACTATATAAACGTATTAAGGCGAAGGGCAGCTCACCCGGGCAGGGAAGATGATATGGAGGTAACCGCCGGGGATATCGATATAGACTTTATTCTTGATGAGAGATCAAGGGAGTTGTTTGGCGAATATAGCAGGTGGAAGGACCTTAAAAGGACCGGAAAGTTACTGGAAAGGGTCAGAATGTATAATCCCGATGAGGGAGCTGATAATATCCAGGACTTTCATATACTTCGTCCGATTCCGGCCAATCAGATTATACGTACATCGAATGACTATGGTCAAAATCCTGGTTATTAAGGTATAATGTTTTAATGCAGGTAATATTTAGTGGTTAAAGTTTTATGGCAGGATAACAAGCACTGTCCATTATGGATGGTGCTTGTTACATTTATGTTGATCTTTGTATCTATTAATTTTTTAGTTTTAAGTCGCGAACACGATTCTTAGTGAACTTATCGTTTAGGTTTAAATAAGGCTCTATTGAACACATATATGAAGCCGCAAAATAGACTGTAAGTTTTGCTCTAATTAGGTTTTAGATGATATTGCCAATGCAGGAACAAATAAAGATGTAAATAGAGCTACCAATGAAGGAACAAATATTGATGTCAGTGGAACTGCAAATGGAGTAACAAATGGAGCTGCTAATTTGACAGAAGTTAATGCTGTATAGTCCGGTAAATGAGGTTGTAACAATAAATGATTGGCTGTTAAATTATTTATTTGTATTTTTCATCTCGCAATTGAACAATATTACAGATCCTTTAAAATTCAATTATGGAAAAATATTCATCGTCTAGACGAAAATTTATAAAGAATGCTGTTTTGGCCGGCGGTGCTGGCCTCATCGCAGGTAAAACACTTATGGCATCATCTGCCCCGGTATTGCTGGAACCTACCCTTAAAGGGAAAAAAGTTCTGTTTGTTTATGGCGGATGGGAGGGACATGATCCCGAGCCTACCAGGGATCTTTTTGTTCCCTGGATGAGAAAAGAAGGTGCTGATGTTACAGTTTCAGACACCCTTGATTCATACCTGGATGAGGAGCTCATGTCTTCTCTTGACCTGGTAGTACAGATCTGGACTATGGGCGAAATATCCCGTGATCAGGAAAAGGGACTGCTTACTGCGATTCGCAATGGATGTGGTATTGCAGGATGGCATGGCGGACTGGGAGATGCTTTTAGAAATAATGTTGAGTATCAGTTTATGGTGGGAGGTCAGTGGGTGGCTCATCCCGGCGGTGTTATTGATTATCGGGTCAATATATTGGATCATGGTGATTATGTTACCAGGGACCTGAGCGATTTTGACATGCTTTCAGAACAATACTACATGCATATAGATCCTAATGTAAAGGTACTTGCAGCTACCACATTTACCGATGAGCATGCTCATTGGATAGGAAATGCTGTAATACCCCAGGTTTGGAAAAAGTATTTTGGAAATGGCAGAGTGTTCTATTCAGCCCTGGGACATGTTATTGGCGATTTTGAAGTATATGAAGCACTGGAGATACAAAAAAGAGGCATAAGGTGGGCCGCAGAAAGCAAGTATCATCGTCACGAGGAGTGGATGAGTCCGATATACAGGTAGAAAAAACCAGTAACCAGGATATCAGGTGAATCGGTGAATATTATTTTAATAATGATCCTGTAACTGTAGAATGGGTTAGCAATTAACCTGCTGCAGGATCATTTTTTTATTGTTTTCAGGATCAATTTATTACCTGTTCATGCCCATGACACAATCTTAAGCAGGCTGTCAAGAGAATACGCTAATGAATTCCATTATAATTATGTGGCCGTATTGCCGGCAATTTCCAGCATATTAATGCCGTCAGGAAAATATTTCCGATGGCTGGCAAGATCATAGATGCAGGGAACTGATAATTTCCTGTATGCTGTCAACAGTATGGTATATCTCTTCAAAAGTATTATAGAGAGGTACCGGGGCCATGCGAATAATATTCGGTGGCCGGAGATCTGTTATTATACCTCTTGAGAGAAGATTCTCATATATTATTGCCGCCTCAGGATGCTGTATGGCAATGTGTCCCCCTCTCCTTTGAGATTCCAGGGGAGTAATGATTTTAAACTCAGGATAAAGGTTATTTAATCTGGTATTGACAGACCCGGCCAGAAAGTCAGTAAGCCTGAGAGATTCATTACGGATTTCTTCAATGCCTGCTTCCAGTATAATTTTCATGGCTCCTTCCATAGGAGACGATCCAAGTATTCCCGGTGATGATATTTGCCATCTTCCTGCATCCGGAGCAGGCATGAATGAGGGAAGCATATCAAACTGTTTTTCTTTCCGGCCTCCAAACCAGCCGGGGAGTGAGGGCAGCAGGTTAAAATGTCTTTTGTTGACATAATAAAAAGCAGCAGCACCTGGTCCGGCATTCAGGTATTTATAGCTGCACCATAAGGCAAAATCAACACCCCATCTACTGAATTCATGAGGGATGACACCTGCTGAATGACTGCAGTCAAATCCTATTGGAATTCCTCTTTCTCTTGCTGCAATAGCTAGTTTTTCAATATCCAGTAGCTGTCCACTGCGGTAAAGTACAGAAGGAAGGAAAATGAGTGCCACATCCTCATTCATTTGATCAATAATTGATTCTTCGTTAAGGAGCCCATCCACATCAGGTTTAACAAGCAACAAATGTTCCTCAGGATCCAGATCCCTCAATCTTATCTGGCCCTGCAGTGCGTATAGGTCCGAAGGAAAATTAAGTTCATCTGCAAGTATTTTGGTTTTTTCACCCTCCGGCTTATAGAAAGTTCCGGTGAGTGTGTGAATATTAATAGTTGTGGTCCCGCTGTATATAACTTCATTTTGCTCTGCACCCACCAGTCCGGCTGCCATGCTACCAATTTTCTCAGCCATTTCGAACCACGGTAGCTTGCCGTTCATCCATCCGCCAATGCCAAGGGTTTTCCATTCATCAACTACACGCATAAGAGATTCTTCTGCATCAGTTGACAGTAATCCGAGTGAATTACCATCCAGGTAAATGTTTCCGGGTGGTAGATAAAATCTTTCACGAAACGCAGAGAGGGGATTCTTACGATCAAGTCGGCGGGCCTCTTCCCTGCCATAAGAATTTTGCCTTTGCATACCTTGCAGTAGATTAATTTAAAGTTTATCCAGGTTTTGTTTATGCGGTTGTTTAATTAGATACCCTGATTTTCATTGCCGGTTGACTGATTAAGTCCTTGGTTTCTCTTTTCAACAACTGATTCACTGGACGTTAAATGCTTAAGTCCTTGCTTATCTGCAGGTTGACTGATTGGGTCCTGATATTCACTATCACCTGGCTGATTAAGTCATTACTTTCCATGCCAGTTTATTGATTATATCCTGGCTCTCCTGATAATCATCTATCATGCACTTCATGAGATAGAACTGTGCTTTGCATCTCCTTATATTTTGTCCGCTATAATGGATTGCATAATATACATCGCCCGCAATATAATCGGTCAGGAATCTCAACCCCATAATAAAGGTCATATACTGGGATGCCAGAGCCATATGTTCAATTTCTTCCCGGGTAAGAAATCCTGCCGTTTTTTCCAGAAAACCTTCAGAGAATGCCTTAAAAACAGTCAGGTTAAATTTGATTTTGCCAAGATCGGCTTCATCTTCTTCTCCTGTATTTGCAGCGGTTCTTATAGTATCTCCAAAGTCATAAAGGGAAAGTCCCGGCATTACCGTATCCAGATCAATAACACAAACGGCATTATCATTATTATCAAACAAGACGTTGTTTAACTTGGTATCATTATGTGTTATGCGTACAGGGAGTTTGCCTTTTTTTTCCAGGCGGGGAATTACCATCATTTTGTCAATATGCTTATTAACAAAACCGATTTCTTCCTGAACATCTTTAACACGGTTGCAAACATCAGTGTTTACGGCTTGTTTAAATTTTTCAAACCGCATTTCAACCGAATGAAATTCAGGTATGACCGGATAAATTGCATTTGCCGGCAAATCCCTCAGATCGGCAATGAATTTACCAAATGCTCTACCAGCTTCACTGGCAATTTTTTGATTAGGTACAATGTCGTAGCTCAATCCAGGGGATATTTTTTTGTACATCCTCCAGTGGATGCCCTGACTGTCCGTAAAAAAATTGCCTCCATTTTTTGTTGGAATAATTTCCAATACTTGTTTATGATCTCCGGATCTGTTTTTCATCCGGATATGATTGGTTACAATTTCTATATTGTTCATCATTTCCCTGACAGGAGGAAACACATCATCATTTATTTTCTGGAGAATATAATCTGGTTCTTTTTCCTCTGCCGTGCGGATGTGATAGGTTGCATGAATATGTCCGGATCCTGTTGGAAAGCCTTCGAGCCAGGTTCCGGGTGCTTTAAAATTGTCAAATATATATCTAATATCAGGATCGGTCATTTTACTATGTAACTTCTTTACCGGCATATTCCTTAGAATAATTTCCGTGAAAGATGATACTGCCGGATGATTTTTATAAATTATTTCCAAAGTTTGCGTGGATATATTCCCTGTTCAATCTTTTGCAAAATGGCGTTTCTCGCCACCTCCCTGTCTTCCTTATAAGTTATGCCAAACCAGGATGCATCGCAGTGCAGAACTTTTACCCTGGCTTCTCCTGCTCTGATCAACTGATCAACAAGCACAGGAATATAATATTCGGCTTTGGGGTCATTGATATTCTGATCGAGGAAGGATGAGAATCTTTGTTTAATTTGTTCAAATACAACAGGTGTGAAGCCCCACATATTCATTGAGACCGTTGAATCTTCCGGAAGGCTGTGTGAATTGTCATTATCATAATACACGATCCGGTTATTTTCTTCTTTTATACGGGTTAACTCATTTACTGATTTCAGATAATTATTTTCATCGATATCACAAACTCCCCTGGAGACAGTTCCATGCTCAGAAAGAGTATTTTTGAGCTTGTATCCTATCATGCAGTAATCGGTTTGTCCCGGACTTTTTGAAAGGTAATCATGCATTTCAGTAAAAGCTTCGAGTCCGTAAAAGTCGTCGGCATTAATAGCGGCAAAAGGTTCGTTGACAGATCTTTCAGCCGTCATTATAGCATGAGCTGTCCCCCATGGCTTTTTCCGTTCTGCAGGAACAGAATAACCTTCAGGGAGCATATCAAGCTCCTGAAATACATAATCAGTTTCTATTTGATTCTCGAATCGTTTAAGGAGGCTTTCCCGGAAATCAGATTCAATCTCTTCCTTTATCACGAAGACCACTTTTCCGAAACCTGTTCTTATGGCATCATAAACTGAATAATCAATTATAGCCTCACCCTCAGGACCTATCGGTTCAATCTGTTTCAGGCTTCCATAACGGCTTCCGAGTCCGGCTGCAAGTATAAGCAGAGTAGGTTTGACCATTTTTATTTCATTTTAAGTTTGTTCCAGTATTTATAAAGGATGAATGAAGATCCAGCTGCCAATGCAACTGAAATCATGGCTTCGTTAAGATTTCCGTAAAGCAGGTTTCCGATGGAAAAAAGTACACTGTAAATAGCAATACTGCCGGACAGCATACAAATTATTCCCGTTGGAACATCCCATTTCAGATCGGCTTCCTTAACCAGTTCAATATTTTCCTTTCTTGCCTTATCAACCACTCTTTTCCATCCCGGACCACCGGGTCTTATCTTGCGGTAAAAGCTCCGTAAAGTTTCATCACTTGCGGGACTGGTTAAATATGTTACAACGATCCATGTGGTAGTAGTCAGGAATACAACTCCGATGAACTTTATCATGATCCAGTATGCGTTCGGAGTTGTCACTCCCCATACTCTGACCATATCGTTTTCGAGCCTGGTCATTCCAAAATTCTCTATTACGATAAATGCCAAAGAAAATACACCGGCACCAATCATGGCTGCCATTTCGGAGTAGGCATTAATTCTCCACCAGAACCAGCGGAGGATGTAAATGAGTCCTGTGCCTGCACCTATCATCAGAAGATACTGGAATGCCTGTAGTGCATTTTGCAGCACAAGTGCCAGAAGAACTGAGAAAAACATCAGAGAAACAGTGCTTATCCGGCCAAACCGGACCTTCTGTTTTTCAGTGGCCTTTGGGTTGTAGAAACGGCCGTAAAAATCATTCACCAGATATGACGATCCCCAGTTCAGTTGTGAAGCGGTAGTCGACATATATGCAGCAATGAGAGAAGCAACTACCAGTCCAAGCAAACCTGCCGGAAGGAACTCCCTTAGCATGGCAGGATAGGCAAAGTCATTTTGAATATACTGGGGGGCAACATCAGGAAACTGTTCCACCATCGATTGGATATCTGGAAAAATTATCAGCGAGGCGAGTCCAACCACAATCCATGGCCAGGGACGCAGAGCATAATGAAAGAAATTGAAAAGAAGAGTAGCCCCGACAGCATGATCTTCACTTTTAGCAGAGAGCATTCTCTGTGCTACATATCCTCCACCTCCGGGCTCTGCTCCTGGATACCAGACTGACCACCATTGGACGGCAATGGGTATGAGAAATATACTCAGAAATATTTCGGGTTGCGAAATACTGGGGAAGAAACTCAGCTTATCGGCAACGTTAGGGTGGGAAAACAATTCGGACAAGCCTCCTATTTCCGGTGACTTTGTAACATAGATTGCTGCCATAATCGCTCCAAACATTGCAAAACTAAACTGGAACAGGTCTGTCCACAATATACTCTTCAATCCCCCCAGTCCACTATAAAAAACCACTATCACCGCAGCAATGATAAGTGCCGGAGCTGGCTGAAGACCCAACATGACTCCGGCGATCTTAATGAAGGCAAGGGAGACGCTTGCAATGACCATAACATTGAAAAAGAAACCCAGGTAAATTGCCCTGAAACCACGCAGAAATGCAGCCATTTTACCGCTATACCTGATTTCGTAAAATTCCAGATCGGTCATGATCCTGGAGCGGTTCCATAACTTGGCATAAACAAAAACGGTCAGCATTCCGGTAAGCAGGAATGCCCACCACAGCCAGTTGCTGGCAACACCGTTTGTTCTCACCATATCAGTAACCAGATTTGGAGTATCTGCGGAAAAAGTTGTTGCTACCATGGAAACTCCAAGTAGCCACCAGGGCATGTTTCTTCCGGAAAGAAAGAAGTTTGCCGTACTTTTTCCTGCCTGTCTTGAAGCGACATAACCAATGGTTAGAAGAATTGTAAAAAAAAAGGCAATTATGATCCAGTCTATTGGTGCAAGTATCATGATTTTATGGAATTATGAAAATTATTAATACTGGGTTCCTGTGAAAAAATATTTGTCATTACCACCGGTATTGTACCAAGCAATCCGGCCTGCTCTTTTAACTCCGAAATATAGATACTTGTATCCTGCCTTATTCTGTTTATTGTATATTTATTAAGCTTTTGCTGAACCGGATCGGCGAGAAGGTTCTCAGCCCTTGACAGATCACCGCCTATTATGATCATTTCCGGATTCAGAAGATGAATTAGCACTGCCAGCCCTTTTGCCAGATAACTACCTGATTCTTCAATAAGTTCGATAGCAAACTGATCACCCTGATGAGCAGCTTTTATAATGACAGGAAGTTTTATATTATCAATATCATTATTCACCAGTTTTTTAATGATTGAGTTAGTACCCTCCCGGATCATCCGCTTTGCCTTTGTAACTAAAGCAAAGCCTGATGATACGGTTTCCAGGCAGCCGATCTTGCCACAATCGCACAATTCGCCATTTTCTATCATCTGGATATGGCCAAATTCTCCGGAAAAACCGGAAACCCCCTGATAGAGTTCGCCTTTAATTATTATACCAAGACCTATACCTGAACCAACCTGAAGACATAACACATTTGATTTGTTCTTTGCCAGGCCAAACCATGATTCACCGAGTGCCATAGCTTTGGTATCGTGTTCAATGAATGACGGGATCTGCAACAGCTCATTGAATATCGTGTGCAGAGGTTTGTTCCCCAGGTTCGGATAGCTGTAATTAATGTTTGTCTTTTTATCGATCAATCCGGGAATACTAATTCCTGCGCCCAGGATACTTTTTCTGTCAATGTTATTTTTCCTTAGATGTATATCCAGCTCATTCCTGAGATTATCAAGCATTTCGGGTGCGTTATCAATCTCAATATCAAGCTGAAGGGTTTCTCCGACAGGCTGGTTATGCAGATCAAAGATATTTATACGTGTATATTTTCTTGTGATCTCTATTCCTATTATATATCTTATAAAAGGATTGAGGCCATAAAACACCGGTTTCCTGCCCCCGCGCGATTCACCTGCTCCCAGCTCGATGACCCATCCTTCCTGGATCAGTTCAAGGATAAGCCTTGTCATGGTGGGTATGCTCACCTTAACAGGTATGCATAGATCTGCTATTGTTTTTTTTTCTTCAAGATATAAAATACTGAAGATCTGTTTTTTCAGGATCAGTTTCCTGTTGTTCCCGTTTTTATAGGTGGCAGGATTTATGTGGTTCGCAAACAATGTTGATAGGTCCATGCAATATACTTATTAATTGTCATGATAGTTTTTAAAAAAGTGCTTAAAAATATAAATAATTAGAAAAACAAATCAATAATTGATAAAAAGTTTTAAATGTTTTATACAGAAATATGTTATTTAAACAATTCTGTTAAATGTAGTGAGCATTTAATTTAACCTATTGCCTTGATTTTAAGCAAAACTACAATTAATATCAGATTATCTTTATGTGATTGAAATGAGGGATGATCAGGAATTTTATTTCTGCTTAGTACTGGTCGAAAAACAGAAAAGAGCCAGTAAAGTATTCAAAGATACTTGTCGTGTGGTCGCCTCCTTCGATAGTGTTAAGTTCTACCTGATTAGCACCACGTGAGGTCATCGCTTCATAGGCCGTTTCTGAATTTAAATAGAAAACAAAATCATCGTCGGTGCCATGGTATAATTGTAGTGGAGATACAGGTTTCCAGTCAAAATTATCATTATCGGCAAGAGCATCGATAAATTCATTGTCAGTCCCGGAAAGAATTCCATTCCTGAATTCATCTGTCAAAAGTATTTGGGGATTGAGCTGGGTATTTGCAAATACTCCGTCATTCTCTATAATTCCGGCATAAGGATCATTATAAATATAACTGTCCGGACGGTTAATGTTGTAAATGTCATTATAGGTATCAAGTACCCATAAAAAGGTATTCAGGTGGGTGAGTTCCTCATCTTTTTCAAGTATAGCCCTGGCAAATGCGGACTTATTATATGCTCCCGCACCGGCGGTTGCCGCGGATATTGTGAATTCATCCAGGTGTTCTTCTTCAAGCAATTTAAGCAGGGCCATCGTTGCATATCCTCCCTGAGAATACCCTGTTAAAAAGAGTTTGTCATTGGCACGGAAATTATTGTTTGCCATGTCCAATTCCCTCACAGCTCTCAACATGTCACGCGATGCGGTTGCCAGGGAATGCCCGTGCTCATACGGATGTGGTAAGTGACTGGAGCTGCCATAACCCAGATAATCGGGCATAGCTATTATGAATCCTGCTGAGGAGTAAAGTGCGGCAGTAAAGTAATTATCATCCTGGAAATATGAAGGAGCCTCTTCGTCTGAAGTTATTGTTCCGTGCTGGAAACTCATTAAAGGCATCGGATCGGAGACATCCGGCACTACAACTGCTACCGAGGCAAGCACAGGCATATTATCCGTATCAACAGTTTGATATCTTAATTTATACACAATAAAATCATATCTAATCAGAAAAGCAAGGTCGGATGGAAGATCATTTTCACCCAGAATGGTGAGAATATCATCACTGCTGAACTGATCAATAATTTGTGATTCTGTGAGATAAACCGGATCCGGAAACGGATCATCGGTTCCCTTTTTACAGGAAACCAACA
>CAZFOO010000118.1:0-11598 GCA_964520585.1 uncultured Bacteroidales bacterium | reverse complement strand
GGCATTCCGTGGCGGTCTTTCCTTTAATCTTGATGATGTTATTATACCTGCTCAGAAAACTGAACTGATAAATGAAGGATATGCCCAGGTTGAGGAGGTCTTCAGCAATTACAATATGGGATTCATTACCAATAATGAACGTTACAATCAGATTATCGATATCTGGACCCATATTAATGCCAAGCTTACTCAAACACTTATGAATCAGCTGATATCGGACCAGCAGGGATTTAATTCGGTATATATGATGCTGGATTCGGGAGCAAGAGGATCTAAAGAACAGATCCGGCAGTTGTCGGGTATGAGAGGATTAATGGCCAAGCCCCAGAAATCTGGTGCTGCCGGTTCGGAGATCATTGAAAATCCCATATTATCAAACTTTAAGGAAGGATTATCGGTACTGGAATACTTTATATCCACCCACGGTGCAAGAAAAGGTCTTGCAGATACGGCACTTAAGACTGCCGATGCCGGATATCTGACCAGGAGGCTCGTTGATGTTTCACAGGATGTGATCGTCTCGGAACCTGATTGTGGTACTTTGAGAGGACTCCAGGCAACTGCAATTAAAAATAATGAGGATGTTGTTGAATCCCTTTTTGAACGGATTCTGGGACGAACCACCGTCCATGATGTTTACCATCCTTCCACAGGTGAGCTTATTATCGGCGCAGGTGAGGAACTGACCGAAGATCTATCATCGGTAATTTCAGAATCCCCGATAGAACAAGTTGAAATACGTTCTGTACTCACATGTGAATCAAAAAAAGGAGTGTGTGCCAAGTGTTACGGAAGAAGCCTTGCTACCGGTAAAATGGTTCAAAACGGAGAATCCGTTGGCGTAATTGCTGCCCAGTCCATTGGAGAACCCGGTACCCAGCTGACACTGCGTACCTTCCACGTTGGTGGTACCGCTTCTAATATTGCTGCGGAGTCAAGCATAATTGCCCGTTATGACGGAATAATGGAGATCGATGAATTGCGTACCGTCGAGCGGGTTGATGAATTGGGAAATAAGGTTGAAATCGTTATAAGCCGGCTTGCCGAGCTCCGTATTATTGATAAAAATACCAATATAGTTCTTACATCACAAAATATACCTTATGGTGCAAAACTATATGTCAAGAACGGATCTGAGGTTAAGAAGGGTGATTTGATATGTGACTGGGATCCTTATAATGCCGTTATTGTCACGGAATCGACAGGAAAGGTTGAGTTTGATGCTCTTATAGAAGGCATTACCTACAAAGAAGAAACCGATGAGCAGACGGGATTTAAAGAAAAGGTCATAATAGAAACCCGTGACAAGTCAAAAAACCCTATTATACGTATACTTGATGATGAGGGGAAAACCCTTAAAGCCTACAACCTCCCGGTAGGTTCTCATGTATCGGTTGCAGCCGATTCTCTTGTTAAGGCTGGGGAAATAATCGTAAAGATACCCAGAGCCGTCGGGAAATCAGGAGATATCACAGGTGGTCTGCCACGTGTGACTGAATTGTTCGAAGCAAGGAATCCTTCCAATCCCGCAGTTGTAAGTGAGATTGACGGAGAGGTGCAATTTGGAAAGATTAAACGTGGGAACAGGGAAATAAGTATTAAATCAAAGACCGGAGAGGTTAAGAAGTATCTTATACCCCTTGCCAAACAGATCCTTGTACAGGAGAGTGATTACGTGAAAGCCGGCACCTCGCTTTCTGACGGAGCGATAACTCCCGAGGATATCCTGATGATTAAGGGACCTACTAAAGTCCAGGAATATATAGTAAATGAAGTTCAGGAAGTATATCGCCTTCAGGGTGTAAAGATTAATGATAAACATTTTGAGGTCATTGTAAGGCAAATGATGAGAAAGGTATCTATTGATGACCCGGGTGATACCAAGTTCCTTGAAAAGCAGATTGTGGATAAGTGGGTGTTTATGGATGAAAATGACTGGATCTATGGTAAGAAAGTTGTTATAGATCCGGGAGATTCTTCCACACTGAAAGCAGGGCAGATTGTTACCGCACGTAAACTGCGCGATGAAAATTCCCTGCTTAAAAGAAGGGACATGAAGCCTGTTACATCAAGGGATGCTATTCCTTCTACTTCAAGTCAGGTGTTGCAGGGAATCACCAGGGCCGCTCTTCAGACTAAATCGTTCATATCGGCTGCATCATTCCAGGAAACGACAAAGGTGCTTAATGAGGCAGCTATATTTGGCAAAGTTGATCACCTTGAAGGCCTGAAGGAGAATGTGATCGTGGGGCATTTGATTCCTGCAGGTACAGGACAGAAAGAATTTGATAAGCTGATTGTCGGCTCAAAGGAAGAGTATGAATCACTTATGTCCGGCAAAGAAAAGAAACCCAGTGAATCAGGCGTAACACAGCAACAGTAAGTTACATTTTTAATGGTAACCCCGTCAGCATCTATTAGTTTTATTGGATACGGGGTTCCATTTCTTTGTATCTTAAGCTAAATAATGATCGCTTAGGATCGATATATTAATTAATCATTAAACCGGTTAATATGGATAACTCAGATGAATCAAAGAAACAAAATCAGATAAATATTGAGCTTAAGGAGGATGTGGCCCAGGGAACTTATTCGAATCTCGCGGTTATTACCCATTCAAGTTCGGAATTTGTGCTTGATTTTGTAAGAGTAATGCCGGGTACACCCAAGGCAGCGGTTAAATCAAGAATAATAATCACCCCGGAGCACGCCAAACGTTTATTGCAGGCCCTGAAGGAGAATATTGATAAATTCGAATCGGTTAATGGACCTATCAAAAAGATTGATGGCAAGGGAGGTTCCGGAATGCCTATGAATTTCGGAGGGCCTTCGGCCCAGGCCTGAGGAGCACTTTATTTATTCCAGATGGAGAGGCTTTCGAGAATGTATTTACCAACCCAACAGCAAGCCCGGTTATATACCGGGCTTGCTGTTGGTATTCAATATAATTATACTGTAAAAAAGCACAAGTACCAGGCAGAGTATATGTAATTGACTAAGACAAATTTTTTAGCAGGATAATTTTATGTTAAAGAATAGCGGTTCCGACTGTAAGTTATTATTTTGGCTTTTTACAGGAGTAATAATCAGTAATTAGCAATTGGTTGTTATCGTCCGCCCGGTTTTGTGACGGGACTATCTAATTTTTTTTATATTTGTGACTTAATTTTCAAATCTGAACTATAAATAAAATGAAGGGACTAAAGATTATAGTACTGGCTAAGCAGGTGCCTGATACCAGGAACGTCGGTAAAGATGCAATGAAAGCCGACGGGACAGTAAACAGGGCTGCCTTGCCGGCAATATTCAATCCGGAAGATCTGAATGCGCTGGAACAGGCTTTAAGGTTAAAAGACAGATATCCCGGTACCACTGTAACTATTCTCACCATGGGTCCGGGTCGTGCGGCAGAGATTATCCGGGAAGCGATGTACCGGGGCGCTGATAATGGTTATCTGGTAACTGACAGGAAATTTGCCGGTTCTGATACCCTCGCCACCTCTTATGCACTTTCACTTGCAGTAAAAAAACTCTCTCCTTTTGATATAATTATTGCAGGCCGTCAGGCAATTGATGGCGACACGGCACAGGTTGGACCCCAGGTAGCGGAAAAACTTGGTTTGCCGCAGATTACATATGCAGAGGAGATTGTTGCAGCGGACAAAAAAGAGATAAAGGTGAAGCGGAGACTGGAACGGGGGGTAGAAACCGTTCGTGCTCCATTTCCCCTGGTAATAACCGTGCATAGTTCTGCTCCCGGATGCCGCCCCAGGAATGCCAAATTTACAATTAAATACAAACATGCCAGAAGTCTCGGTGAACTTCAGGATACAAGTGAAGATTATCTGCAGCTGCAGAAAGACAGGCCGTATCTGCTTATAAAGGAATGGACCGTTGATGATATAAATGCAGATCTGGAGCAGCTCGGGTTATCAGGATCACCGACCAAGGTTAAAAAGATAGAGAACGTGGTTTTTACCAGCAGGGACTCCAGGATGCTTACTTCGTCAGATAATGATATAGAAGAACTGATGAAGGAACTTATTGATAATCATACGATAGGTTGATTGTTTATATTTCAGCCTTCTTTTAGACTA
Organism: uncultured Bacteroidales bacterium; assembly: GCA_964520585.1. Taxonomy (GTDB): domain Bacteria; phylum Bacteroidota; class Bacteroidia; order Bacteroidales; family PUMT01; genus PXAP01. The sequence continues at coordinate 7,501 of CAZFOO010000118.1, read as the reverse complement.
AAATACACGCCCTATCTTAATAGATTAATGATAATTTAAACCAGAAAAAAGTGAACAACGTTTTTGTTTATTGTGAAATAGAAGATGGTCATATAGCCGAGGTAAGTCTTGAATTACTTTCCAAAGGCCGTTCTCTTGCTGATTTACTGAATTGTAAACTTGAAGCGGTAGTAATAGGCTCTCAGTTGAAAGATACCGGCAAGCAGATATTCCCCTATGGTGCCGATGTACTTCATGTTGCCGATGACGAGAGACTGTATCCTTATACAACCCTTCCTCATGCTGCCATAATAAGGAGATTATTTGAGCAGGAAAAGCCCTGCATAGGGTTATTCGGAGCTTCTTCTGTTGGAAGGGATCTTGCACCGAGAATAGCCTCTGCCTTGAAATGCGGACTGACAGCTGATTGTACCGCACTTGAGATTGGCGATCATATTGAAAACAAGACAAAAAAGGAATATAAGAATCTTCTATATCAGATCAGGCCTGCCTTTGGAGGCAATATAATTGCAACCATCATAAACCCGGAAACACGTCCCCAACTGGCTACAGTGAGGGAAGGAGTCATGAAGAAAGAACTCTGTCGGGATAGTCAAAACGGTGTTGTGAAAAATATAGATTTCAGCAAATGGCTTAACGATGATGATTTTGTAGTAAGTATTATTGAAAGGCATATTGAAAAAAGAAAGGTAAATATTAAGAATGCTGGAATTGTCGTTGCCGGTGGTTATGGAGTTGGATCAAAGGAGAATTTTCAATTGCTTTATGAGCTGGCCGGTGTGCTTGGTGGTGAGGTTGCAGGTTCAAGAGCCGCTGTTGACGGGGGATTTGTAGAGCATGAACGGCAGGTAGGGCAAACCGGTGTAACGGTGCGGCCCAAATTATATATTGCCTGCGGAATATCAGGTCAGATACAGCACCGGGCCGGCATGGATCAGTCCGCTATCATCATATCTGTCAACAACGACCCGGATGCGCCTATTAATCAGATAGCCGATTATACAATAATCGGAGATCTTACTGAGATCATACCGAAAATGATTAAATATTATCAAAAGAATACAAAATAATGGCAAATTATTATACAGATAATAAGGATCTTAAGTTTCATCTTGGGCACCCCCTGATGAAAAAAATTGTTCAGCTTAAAGAACGTGGTTTTGCCGATAAGGACAATTTCGACTATTCATTTCTTGATCACGAAGATGCCATGGATAGTTATGATAAAGTCCTTGAAATAGTAGGAGATATTTGCGGTAATGTTATTGGGCCCAATGCCGAATCGGTTGATGCAGAAGGACCCACCCTTGTAAATAACGAAGTCAGATATGCAAGGGGAACACAGGAGAACCACGAAGCCCTTACCAGGGCTGGTCTTATTGGCATGTCTCTGCCAAGAAATTATGGTGGTTTAAATTTCCCTATGGTTCCTTATGTGATGGCTGCCGAGATTGTTTCCAGGGCAGATGCGGGTTTTGCAAATATCTGGGGACTTCAGGATTGTGCTGAAACTCTTCATGAGTTTGGTTCGGATGAGATCAAGGAAGAGTTTTTACCCCGTTTCAACCAGGGTGCGACTGCAGCAATGGATCTTACCGAGCCTGATGCAGGCTCAGACCTTCAGGCTGTTCAGCTTAAAGCAACCTATGATGAGAAAAGAGATATCTGGTTGCTCAACGGCGTAAAGCGTTTTATCACTAACGGAGATGCTGATATTTCACTTGTACTGGCCCGCTCCGAAGAAGGGACAACTGATGGAAGGGGATTATCGCTGTTTGTGTACGACAGGAAAGACAAGGCGCTTACAATACGGAGGATTGAAAACAAGCTTGGTATCAAGGGGTCTCCCACATGCGAACTGGTGTTTCGTAATGCGCCTGCTAAGCTAGTGGGTAACAGGAAGTTCGGACTTGTGAAATATGTCATGTCGCTTATGAACAGTGCCAGGCTTGGTGTTGCCGCACAATCGGTAGGGATATCGGAAGCTGCATATCGTGAAGCTCTTAAGTATGCAGAAGAGCGTTCCCAGTTTGGCCGTCCTGTAATTTACTTTCCTGCCATATATGAAATGCTCAGAAATATGGAGGTGAAGATAAAAGCTCAGCGTACTCTTCTTTATGAAACCGCAAGATTTGTTGATATTTATAAGAATTACATTTCAGTTTCCGAAGAAAGGAAACTTGAACCTGAGGAACGTAATGAGCAAAAAAAGTATCAGAGACTGGCCGATGTATTCACCCCGTTGCTCAAGCTGATCTCAAGTGAGTATTCCAACGAGATAGCTTATGATGCTTTGCAGGTGCACGGTGGCGCCGGATTTATGAAGGACTTTCCCGTTGAGCGGATATACAGGGATGCCAGGATTACCTCGATATACGAGGGAACCAGCCAGCTGCAGGTTGTTGCTGCAATACGCGGAGTGACGTCAGGTGCCTACCTGAATATTATAAGGGATACATATGAAAAAGAAGCTTTTCTGCCCGGAATTGAACATCTGAAGCCACGGCTGACTGCCATGACGGATGAGTATGAAAAATGTGTAAAGATTGTTTCTAAGGAGGAAGACAATGAATATATGGATTTTCATGCCAGGCGGCTTGTTGAAATGGCGGGCAATATAATAATGGGATATTTGCTTCTTAAGGATGCGAAAAGAGACGAGTCATATTTAAATGCTGCAGAGATATTTATACTTGGAGCAAGTGCGCAAAATCGCGAAAGGGCTGAATATATTTCAGGTTTTGGCATTAAGGAACTGGGACGTTTTAAATTCAACCCTGGTTTGTGATCGGTTATGATTTAGAGGGTCGGATTCACTTGCGACTGATTTTTTAAGTTGACAATATTAATAAAATGTTACATTAGCCCCTGTCTGTTTTTTAATATAATAATGGGTTCTTTCAATAATATCCATCTGGTGAGAAATTAGCTTACTGTTTATTCCACATGCAATTAGTAGTTTTCAGCTTTATATATCAGATGTATAAGGCGTCTTTTTATTACCCGGAACACAGGTAAACATCTGATTCCGGGTTTGTTTTTTTAACTTTGAATAGTATTTGTCTGTATAATAAGATGTGCGATGGCGGAATTTATATCTGAGTCAGTATCTTTTATTGGTGCTGGTAATATTGCAACATATCTGGCTATGGAATGTTACAGGGCCGGTCACCAGATTAATATGGTATGGAGCCGCACCCCAACTAATGCAAAAGAACTGGCAGTCAAAGTCAATGCCCGCTGGTGCAAAGAAATAAATGAAATTAATTGTGATAACTGCATTTTGATTATTGCGCTTACCGACCAGGCAACTATCGATATAGCTAAAAACAATGATTTTGGAAGGAGCCTGGTATTGCACACGGCGGGAAGTATCCCAATGGATGTTTTTTCAGGTCATAGCGAGGATTACGGGGTTTTATATCCTTTACAATCCATTTCAGGGAAAGAAATGCCTGTTAATTCCGATGTGCCCCTGTGTATTGAGTCAAATACGGAAAGTGGACTTGAAAGGCTGAGACGTCTGGCCGAAAGTATCAGTCCCCTTGTCTATGAGATTAGTTCCGAAAACAGGTTGCTACTTCATCTTGCCGCGGTATTTGCATGCAATTTCCCGAATTATCTCTATGCCATTGCCGGAGAAATAGCGGATAAGGCAGGGGTGCCCTTTGAAATTTACAAGCCGCTTATTCGCGAAACTACAGAAAACGCTCTTTCCAGGGGGCCTTTAAAAGCTCAGACCGGACCTGCGGTAAGAAATGACCGGATTATTATAAAAAAGCATCTGGATTTACTATCTTTCTCCCCCGAATACAGAAATATTTACAGCAGCATTACCCGTAGCATCATGGATAAGCACTGGCTGGCAGGAAAAAAAATAATTTAAGATAAAAAATAATGGGATTTTTTAAAGAAGAGCTAAAACAAGTGAAAGCTTTCGTGTTTGATGTTGATGGTGTATTTTCCAGTGCGAACCTTTTGCTTGATACTAACGGAGAATTGATAAGGAGTATGAATATAAAGGATGGCTTTGCCATGCAGCTTGCTGTCCGACGGGGTTATCCCATAGGGATAATTACAGGAGGCAATTCTCAATCCGTAAAAAAGAGGTTCGGTCTACTTGGAGTAAAAGATGTTTACCTTAAGTCCTCGAAAAAACTTGATGACCTTACTGACTTTTGCAGTATCTATAATCTTGAGTTTAAAGATATTTTATATATGGGTGATGATCTTCCCGATTTCCCGATAATGCAGGAGGTCGGGTTTCCAACCTGCCCCAAAGATGCCGTTCCTGAAATCAAGATGGTAGCCAAGTATATATCGGACAGCGAAGGAGGGCATGGTTGTGTAAGAGACATAATCGAGCAAGTTTTAAGAGCACAGGGAATCTGGATGGGAGATGATACTTATATTTTATGAGTCCGAATTTAAAAGCCTTTTTTCGCCTGATAAGGTACAGGAACCTTCTTATAGTGGCTGCTACTCAGTATCTGATGAGGTATGCCATTATCCGGCCTATTCTTGGCATAAATAATTTTGAGCTTCAGCTGGGGGAGTTTCATTTTTTCCTTCTTGTGTTTTCCACGGTGCTTATCACGGCAGCGGGATATGTGATCAACGATTACTTTGATACCCGGACTGACCTGTTAAACAGGCCCGATAAGGTAGTAATTGGATCCCGTATCTCAAGACGTACCGCCATTATTCTGCACTGGATACTGAATTTAGCCGGTATCCTGACCGGATTTTATCTGGCTTTTCATATTGGGATACCCGTTCTGGGGTTATCATTTGTTCTAGTGTCAGGCTTGTTATGGTTTTATTCCACTACTTATAACCGGCAGTTTCTTACTGGTAATATTGTTATCGCTATCCTTACTGCGATGGTTCCCGTTATGGTTGTTGTATTTGAAATCCCCCTCCTTTACCAGGAATACGGGGAAATATTGAGGATCAGCGAATCAAACTTCAATTATATATTTGCATGGGTAGGTTCTTTTGGATATTTTGCCTTCCTGACAACACTTATACGCGAACTTATTAAGGATATCGAAGATTACGAAGGGGACAGGCTCCAGGGCAGGAAATCGGTGCCGATCGTGCTTGGTATATCTTATACTAAATTGATTATCGGTGGATTGATTATTCTGACTCTTATTTCTCTGGCTTATCTTTATAAGACATACCTGATGATCGGGTTTTACGGTGAGACCGATTATCTTAGTCTTATTTATTTCCTGATTTTCTTGTTGCTTCCTCTTTCATTTTTGTTTTACCGTCTGATGACAGCCCAAAGCAGATCAGATTACAGATACGCTAATTCCCTGGCAAAAATAGTGATGCTTGCAGGATTAACGTATGCTCTCCTGGTAAGGTACATTATTGTGACATCTCTGTAATATATGGCTAATGAATCTTTTAAAGGATAAGTTAAAGCACCGCAAAGTCATCCTTGCATCCGCATCACCGAGGCGGCAATTGCTGCTCAAAGGCCTGGAAATAGAATTTGATATTGTCTCCGGCAGAAATGTTGATGAGACTTATCCTTCTTCTTTGCCCAAAACAAGTATTCCGGTTTTCCTTGCAGAAAAAAAGGCTTCAGCCCCGGGAATTAATTACGATCCCGGTACTATTGTAATAACTGCAGATACAATAGTCTGGTGCAATGAAAAGGTTATGAACAAACCAGCCGGCAGGGACGAAGCTATTTCAATGCTAAAAGAACTTTCCGGTATTAAGCATGAAGTTATTTCAGGTGTTTGTGTTAAGAGTCAGGAAAAACTATTGTCCTTTTATTCCCTAACCTCAGTATATTTCAGGGACCTGCTCGAAGAAGAGATAATATATTATGTCGATAATTTCAGACCTTATGATAAGGCCGGTGCTTATGGTATTCAGGAATGGATAGGTTACACCGCTATAGAAGCGATAAGAGGCTCCCATTTTAATGTAATGGGGCTGCCTTTGAATAAGCTGTATAAAACACTTATTGATTTCTAATTTAAAATGATATTTATGAAGCGTTTGTTTGTCTTAGTTGTGGTTTTTGCATTAACCTGGAGTATGGCTCTGCCCGGAGAGGGAATGTGGCTGCCGTTGTTGCTTGAAAAATATAATATCGAAGAGATGCAGCAAAAAGGATTCCGGCTGACTGCTGAGGATATTTATGATATAAACAAGATCAGCATGAAAGATGCTGTTGTGCGTATTGGTGGATGTACTGGTGTTGTGGTGTCAGAAAGTGGACTTGTACTGACCAACCACCATTGTGCCTATCGTTCGATCCAGTCCCACAGCAGTGTTGAAGATGATTATCTTACCGATGGCTTCTGGGCCATGTCGGAGGATGAGGAGCTGCCTAATCCCGGACTTACAGTTACATTTCTTGTTAGGATGGAGGATGTGACCGAAAGGGTTCATTCTGTTCTGAATGATGAAATGACCGAAGATCAACGATCTGCCTCTATAACCAGAATCTCTGAAGTAATTAAGAAAGAAGCGGTGGAAGGAACACGTTACCGTGCCGATGTCAATGCCTTCTATTATGGGGATGAGTTTTATTTGTTTGTTTATGATGTATTTAATGATGTCCGATTAGTTGGTGCCCCGCCATCTTCTATCGGAAAATTCGGGGGGGATACTGATAACTGGATGTGGCCGCGCCATACCGGGGATTTTGCTTTTTTCCGAATATATGCCGATGATGAAAACCTGCCTTCAGATTATGATGAAGAAAATAGTCCTTACCAGTCACCCGCATTTTTGCCGGTCTCTACCAGAGGAATAGATGAAGGAGACTTTACCATGGTATTCGGGTTTCCCGGAACAACCAGCCAATATCTGACTTCGCATGCGGTAAGAATATTAACCGGGCTTAGAAATCCTCACAAGATCAGACTAAGAGATGAAAGACTGGCAATAATGGACAGTTACATGGAGCAAAGCGATACCGTCCGCATAAAATATGCATCAAAATATGCTGGTGTAAGTAATGCCTGGAAAAAGTGGCAGGGTGAGAACCTGGGGCTGGCCAGGCTTGATGCAGTTGAAAGAAAGAAAAGGATCGAAGAAAGATTCGCAGAATGGGTAGCCCGGTCACAAGGGAATCAAGAAAATTATGCACATGTTTTGCCCTCTTTCGATAGTCTTTATAATAAACTTGAAAGATATGTCCTTCCGGTCGATTATAGACGTGAGGCTCTTTATGCCATTGAGACTCTAAGATTTGTAAGGGATTTTACCCGGCTGACCAATGTATATGTTTCAGATGACGAGGATTCTGACCTGCCCGGGTTAACAGGTCTTCTGAAAACTCTTACAGATGATTTTTTCAAAGATTACCATCACCCACTGGATCGGGAAGTTTTTATAAAAATGCTGCGGGAGTATTATGATAATATTGATAAAGAGTTTTATCCCCGCTTTTTTTCCACGGTCGAAAACCAGTTTGATTCAGATTTCAGTTTATATGCGGAACACGTTTTTAATGAAAGTGTTTTTA
>CAZFOO010000117.1:0-11857 GCA_964520585.1 uncultured Bacteroidales bacterium | reverse complement strand
ATTAAATTCCCGTTTTGCAATATTTCTCATTCTTCTATCCAGGCAAGATTAAATCTGTAATGCAGTCTGCTGGAGATCAGATGAATAATATTATCGGGCGTTTGCGTGGCGGCAAGATATCCACGGGGTTCTGCATGGGTATCGTCAGTTTCGAATTTTCTTGTCCACGCTCCTCCGTCAAATTCCCCTTCTCCGGGTGTAACTAGTTTCCTGGTACTCCATGTTTTCCCTTCATCATAAGAAATAGCCACAAATAATCCGTAACCTGTGTATTTATTCCCGTCTTTATCCGTAAATTCCATTCCTTTTTCATCATCATGAAGGCCTGTGAAGGAAGCAAAAAAAAGCGGGCCTTCCTTAAGTCTCATCAAGACCAGTCTTTGACCTCCGCCAATCGGGGGAAAAGGACTGGCCGAGTATGTCCATGATCTGCCCATGTCTTTGGATATACTCTTTGGCATATATCCATCAATGTTATTACCTCTGCCCAGGGCCATCAATGACCCGTCTTTGAGTTCAACCAATCCTGCATGAATTCCTGCTATTGTGCCACCGGTTTTTCCTTCATCAAATTCCGGTTGCGGAGTTCCCGCCCCTGGATCATTCCAGGTGATACCATCATCAGTGCTGATATGAATGGCAGAACCTCCTTCCATTCCTGTAACGGCATCGCAGGGTACAACGATCGCTCCTTTGGATGTTTTTAAAGCACCGGCAATGGGCATATTCCGCAAACCATGCTCATGATTGATCCAGTGAGGTTTCGACCAGGTAACCCCATTATCCTCGCTGGTTCTCATAAACAGAGCAAGATCTCCCCAGCCATAGCTGACCGCCATTCCCTGGAAATGGTAAATCCGGTCTCTTGAACGGTCCCATAGTAAAGAAGTGGCGTGCATATTCCTGTCGGGAACTTTGTAAAAGAGGTCCGGCTCATCCCATTCATCCGATCCACTCCTCAACCGGCTTGCAGCTACCGCCAGCTCACGCCCCTGTTCGGTAATAGTTGTGTACCATGTAGCAAAAAGATCACCATTAGGAAGAGGTGTAATATCAGGGCAGTGATTATGTTGTGAATAAAGCGGACCCTTTGAACCAGAAGGGATTTTCTGAAAATATATAGGTTCACTGAAATATGGTTCATCCATATTAATGCGGGAGGTCCAGGCGGACGGGGACTGGCGGACCTGTTCAGCCCATATTTTTTGATCTTCCCTTTCCACTGTCAGCCTGGCGGGCATTTCAGCCTGAACTACCCGGAAGCCGGTAAGGAAATGTTTATTCTCCGGTATCATCCCCATTCTGTTGGCGCTTCTCAAAAACACAGGGTCTGTATTGTGACTGCCGCCCCTGGTGACCCTGAAATCACTATTATGATTAGCAAACGGATTAGTGAGCTCATCACCTGTATAAGGCCCATACCAATCCAGGCACCATTCTTCAACCAGGCCGTGCATATTATATAAACCCCATTGATTTGGCGGAGTTTTTCCAACCGTTAACGGAACCTCCTTCGGGTACCATTCATTCTTTTGATTCAGGTGATAAATAAAAGGCAGACTATCACCTGTACTATAAGGGGTTTCCGTTCCGGCCCTGCACGCATATTCCCATTCTGCTTCGGTAGGAAGGCGGTACGGTATCCCTTCTTTTATGCTTAACCATTCGGTGAACGCTACCGCATCATACCAGCTAATATAAACGGCGGCCTCGTCATCTTCACTTGAAAGTCCCCGATTTCCTCTAAGCATTCTGTGATGCGGATCAAATTGTTCATACTGGACATTTGTTACCGGCGCAGAACTCATATAAAAGGGATTGGATATATTAACCTTTCTTACAGGTTTTTCATCATACTCCCCTTCCTCTGAGCCCATAACAAAAGATCCGGAGTTAATTTTAACCAGTTCCATCCCAACCGAATTTGTTTTTACTTCCAACTGTGATACAGCCTGATCAGAAAAATTACTAAATACTGAATTCAACTCAGAGATCCTTATCTTAAGCACCTCTATCATCTGCTTTGCAGAACCTGCAAAGGCAATATACAGAAACCCATCATGTTCAATTACATGAGGATAATCAATATGACGTCCCCCAACGAGGTAACCCATTTTGGTGAAAACCATTCCATCGTCACTAATGGATATTGTGAGCGGATCTCTTTTCTGGGGATCAGGATTGGAAACCAGGACATACCTTCCGTCACTTAACCGGAGGCCGTTGAACTTTGAACGGGCATCAGGAAAATCTGTTTGAACGGGCCGGCTCCAGTTACGGCCATTATCAATTGAAAATGAACGGTACAGGTACCCGCTCCTGCGGTTATCCCTGAAAAGAGCCATCAGGCTTTTACCATCCGGGAGAATCCACCAGTATGGTTCTTCTGCAGCCAGCTCACTTTCAGAACCAAGAACAGGAAAAGATTCCCACTGATCAATTGCTTCAACCCCTCCGGTAATAAATTCCACTCCCCGGGTTGAATAATCATGCCTGCGCCTTGACATCATCCATTCGCCTGTCGGCAATCTCTTTGGTGGAAAATTATTGATTGCATTATCCTGCACCAGTCCAAAATCTTCCCATGCCCCTTCTTCACTGTTCCAGCGAAATGCCCTCAGTTCCAGTCCGGGACCAAAAAAACCGGCAGCCTCATCAAGGGAGGCCAGCGCAAACAGTTCGCCGTCCCGCTGCCAGAAACCACGGGATATCCAGCGTAAGCCCTCATTAGTTCTTGTGTTGTAATGAGGTGAATCGGGTCCCGAACCGGGAGGATAAGGAGTAAGAAATTCCGGGTCTGTCCATGTAACACCATCCGGACTTGTAGCATATTTAACAACCTGACCGACCCGGTCTTCAACCCCTGGTCCGTCACTCCACATGACCCAGAATTTACCTTCATAATAACTAAGATATGAATGCTGGTTTACTCCACCCCCCGAGTGGACAGCATCTGAAAAAGTCTGCTGGCTAATACCATCAGCCCTGACATCACTCACAACAGAATGCTCAGAAGGAATACGCGGCAGCCTGTCAAAATCAATTTCATGGGGATGATCAAACCAATCCCCGGCAAGCATTACAGGCGAACCGGGATTAGTCGCCGGATCGGGATAGTTATCAGGCAATTTTTCACTAAAGCCATAAATAATCAACCCAATAAAAATAGAAATACAACAAAATATTTTGCAATTCAGAACTTTCTTTTTACATATATTTTTTGAAGCTATCATAATAGTAGTTTTAGGGATTTTATTTGTGTAAAGAATAATAATCAGTTCATTTAATCAATTTGTTTTACATTTAGTTATTCTTCGCCTGGCGGCAATTCAAGCAACCATGCCATATTAAAGCTATAATGAGTTCCTGAAGAAAGTACGTGGATCATACCATCGGCCGACTGAGTTGCAGTAAGATATCCCCGTGATTCTCCCCTGCCACGGTCCAGGATACTAAACTGTTCACCCCACCTGATATTGCATGGAGCATCCAGTACATACCTTTTATTACCGGGAGTTATTAGCTTCTTTACCGGCCAGCTTTTCCCCTCATCAAAAGAGAGAGCTGCAAACATTCCACTTGCATAAAATTCATTGCCATGTTTATCAATCTGCAGCAAATCATCATCAAAAGATAATAATAATATTGCCCCTTCCTCCAAACGAGTGAGTGCTACTCTTTGAGCACTGCCAACAGGAGAAAAGGGACTTGAAGAATAGGACCATGATTTACCCTTGTCCTTTGATATGCTTAAAGGCATACGGCCATTGATTTCATCTCCTCTTCCCAGTGCCATCCAACTGCCGTCATCAAGTTCGACAATCCCCGCATGAATACCGGCGATCCACGATCCCTTCCTGCCATGTTCAAAAACCGGTTTCGGTTCATTCCTCCCCGGATCCACCCAGGTTTTGCCATTGTCATTACTTATATGAACAGCACTGCCACCATTCCCCTCAGAACTCGCATCACATACAAGAACAATCTTACCGTCATGGGTTTTCATAACAGCATCCACAGGCTGGTGTCTTGGACCATATTCAGAACCTATAATAACCGGCTTATTCCATGTAACACCATTATCAGTACTCGTACGCATAACCAAAGTAAGATCCCGCCAGTGATCACCTGCACCGACACCGCTGAAATGATAAACTGTTTCATGCCCGTCCCACCAAAGGGCCTGCCCGGACTGGTTTCGTCCCGGAACATTAAAGAAAATATCTGCATCATCCCATTCATCCCGGCCACTTCGCAACCTTGATCCGGCAACAATCATTTCCCGGCCCCTTTCCTTGACCGTTGTAAACCAAATAGCAAGTAAATCTCCGTTTGCCAGGGATGTAACAGCAGGATTATGATTATGGGTAAAAAAGAGGGGCCCATTTGCATCTTTCGGAATTCTTGTGAAAGTGCGAGGCTCTTTAAATACCGGTGTGTCAGTTAATTCACAGGAACCGGAAATTTGACAAGTGTCCTGATGAACATCCTTTGCCCATAGTGGCTTCTCTGGTTTAGGGATAGTCGGTGTATCTGGCATCTCCCCCATAACCACTCTAAACCCGATCAAAAAACTCCTTGTGCCGGGAAGTGCACCGGTACGGTTAGCACTTCTTAAAAACGGAATACCAGTACTGTGACTGCCTCCACGGGTTACACGAGCTATACCATCAGACATTCCCACAGGATCTGTCCTTGATTCGCCTGTATAAGGCCCATACCAGTCATAACACCATTCTTCAACAAGACCGTGCATATTGTAAAGCCCCCAAATGTTTGGACTGGTTAAGCCTGTATTTAAATTCACATTGTCAGGAACCAGTGTATGATTTCTGTTCATTACCTGATGCTGATGATACTCTACCGGCAATGAATCACCAGTATTAAATGGCGTTTGAGTCCCGGCGCGGGCAGCATATTCCCATTCTGCCTCCGTTGGCAAACGATATGGTTTATCTTCCTTTTCACTCAGCCAATCAGTAAAAGCCATGGCATCTTCCCAGCTGACAAACAATACGGCTTCATCATCTCCGGAGGAGAAACCTCTTTTCCCGCGCATCTTTGCATGATCAGGATCAAACTGCTCATACTGAATATTTGTTACCGGCATGGATGAAATATAAAAATCTTTAGATATAGTAACATCATGAGAAGGCCCCTCATCCCATTCAAGAGGATTTTCAGCCATTACTGTTCCATCTTCAAAATAAGGATGTACAGAACCTTTGCCGGTATAAGGTGCATGTACCGCATCTGTTGCAACTGTACTGTAGTCTATCTCACCATCATTACCCATACTGAAAGCTCCCGGTTCAATGCGGACCATTTCCATTTCAAGCGAATTGAAAAATTTATCAGAGTCATTATGAATACTCTTACATCCTGATAAAAATATAAAAGCAAACAATCCTATTATTATCTGAAGGTGAATAAATTGCTTTATCATAATTTCAGAAACCAAATATCTATTATATAAACAAAGAGGAAAACACCTAACATTCTGGTAATATTTCAATTAATTGTCATATCATGCCATTGATCCAGCATTGCATGACATTCTTCAGGAGTGTCCGGAAAAACCTTCGGACGCAGAATAACACGGGCTCCGGTACTTCTTACCAGTGAACCTATTCTTTCAATATATTCCTTCCAGGATTCCCCTGGTTGTTCAGCTACTCGGCTGTAAAGAACTGTATCTGTTTCAGCACACCTCTCAAGCAACCATTGAAGATCATATTTTTCAGGATTTCCAAGGTCTATAGCCTTTATCTCGCTTAAGGCGGAAAACTGGGAAAATATAGTTGGATGATGGCCGCAAAAATGCAGGAAACCACCGCCAAAAGGCTCAACACTGCGTTTAACAAATGGAATTATCAAATTATCTATCATCTCCGGAGATAATAGTATAGCTGTATCTTCTGCGATCCTGACCCCGCAATTCGGGAAATAAACACCCTGCTCAGTGCCATGACCATGGACCATTGTGTTATAACCTTCATTCAATAAAGCTTTACACTCTCTCGTTGCTTTAAGATACAAATCCAGGCTGATCTCCATCAATTCCATGAACCAGCTATGTTCTCCACCATCAAGTACCTCGTAAAATATATCATCACCATACAATAGATGTGCTATATCAAACACTCCCTGGGTATCTGGAAGATAAGGAATTACGAATTTTTCATTACTTTCAGTGTGTATTTTACAAAAATCAGAAATAAGCCTGTATATATCCGATTGGGTGATATCATTCATGCCGGCTGCTCTAATACTATCTTTATCAAGAGGCTCTCCCGGCCAGGGCATTGAATCCGGAGGGATTTCGTATGTTTGGCCGCCCATTCCCGGTATAGTTACAACTCCAAGGTTTGGCCTGACTGTTGGAATACCATCAGTAGGCCAGTCAATTACAGCTCTGGCCCTTCTGATTTCCGATTCCCACATTAATTGAGGATTGCGAAACCTGGCAGGATAATCATTCAGATCATACAACTCTTCTTTAAAGGGGGGGATTAAAATTAGACCGGGTCCGCCACCTTTCCAAAATCTCCTGTGGAGCTCAGTTTTGTTCTCCATAATACTACGATTATGTTATCATTAAATCAAAGTTTTCAAGAATAATCATTTAATATATAAAAAACATATAATACAGAGCCAAACAAGCTTCACCCCTTAATAGGGGTAATGAATATTCCCTTGGATTATACAACCATTCATCTGGCCTGAATTCGGAATGAGCAAGATAATCCTCATATGTGAAATCGGGATCTGTCTTTCCATATTCTTTCTCAATCCTGTAAATAATTTTTGAAAATGCTGAGATACTTACTTCCTTCATATTTTCATCCAACGGATCAATATTATTCCCGGATAAATCACTGAATATTTTGAGCCAGAGATTGAAATCCTCAGTTATTAAATATTCCTTTGGTCTGGCATGGTATGTATCAAAAAAACCTTTGGTGCCCCAAAATTGCATGGCTTTAAAAGCCTTATCATCTAACGTAACATCCTTAAAAAAGGTAATTATTTGATTATTATCAAGTAATTCTTTTTGAAGATCATTAATGGACAAATCGCTTATTCCAACCTTCATCTTCAAAGCTATATTTGCTGCGATGCCTGCTGCCTGACCAATACCCATCCACAAAGGCTCCATCCTTATTGTTGAAAAGGCAACATGAGTGGTCGAAGCAGCAACAGGGACAATTAGATTACTAATTTCTTCCGGTAATAATATTCTGTAAGGGATTTGATAGGGACTTATCTCAAGCATTCCTATATAACCTTCCAGTACTTTTTTGTCAACAGAAGGTTCTTTGGATACAGGGAAACTGTCAATCGGAAACTCCCCGCATATTATACTGTCATAAAATATCCTTGTTCTTTTTGCATTATCCTTTACTGTAACATCATTCTCTGATAAAGTATATTTGCCATTCAGCCGTCTTGCTTCACGAACATAAAGTTGCCAGGGAAAATGCCGGTTATCGGCAAACTCATCCAGGGGCAGATGGTACTGCCTTGCAATTTCCCGGTGTTTTTCAGGTACTTCCGGATCATTTTGCACAAAGTAAAGTAAACCGAGAACAAGCTCCCGGAGCCGGATAAATATTTTTTCCCTTTCTCCCCAGCCTGATTCGGGATAAGTGTAATTTTGCTCGACAAAAGGAAATCCAAGCGGACGGGGATTGATATTTACGTCAAATTTCCGATTAGGAATTCTGGCAAAAGAAAAAACTCTTACCATAGTATTAAAATGCTCAATATAGTAGCCATGTCCTTCTTTAAAAACTTTTGGAGGACCAAGTCTGCCTTCATTTAAATCTTCAAAATATTTAATATAATTACTCCGGTTATATCCAGATGGGGGGGCATTTAAAACATAACTATTTTCGGGGTCATCAGTCAGGCACAAACGATATGTGTATGCCGGCAACTTATTATCACCTTTGCCAGTGCTACCTTCCAGGAACACTTTATCGTTGTAATCAAAAAATATCCTGCCTGCATGTTTTTCATTGAACTCATCCTTAGATTCTCTTCCTAAACGATATTTCGCACCTGCTAAAGCGTACAAATCACCTTCATAAGTAGCATCAATATAAACATTGCCTCTGATAGTTTTCAGTTCACCACTATTTCTGTTTCGGAATACCAAACCTGTAATATTTGAAGACTCTATCCTGGCTTCCACAATCTGTTGGTTAAGCAGCAAAGTAATTGTTTTAACCTCACAGATCATCTGGTTAAATACAATTTCGGCTACTGACGGCTCATAATAATATCCTTCTTTACATAAAAATACTTCCTCCGAGTCCCGACCATATTTATCCATATAATATTTCAGCACTCTTTGTGTAAACTCCCTGAACAATCCGGCAATAGCTTCTTTGTTTTCTACATCACTTTTACCCAACCCGCTGGTGGACATTCCTCCGATATGACCATGGTATTCGGTCAGCATCACCCTCGATCCCAACCGACCTGCAGCAATTGCTGACATAATTCCTGCAGGCGTTCCGCCAACTACAATAATATCGTAAAAATCTGTTTTTATGTGCATTACATTCTTTAAATAAGAGTTAACCTCCTTTTGCTTATAATATTATTTAAAAAGCCAATTCAATTTACATAATTATTTATGATTTAAAACCACGCTGCATTGTCCATACAGTAAGTCCTTCCAGAGATTTCTTTTTCTTGCCACGAACAACACCTATTAAATATGCCATAATAATAAATGTTCCGTTAACCAGAGCGATAACCCAGTAGCTATGGATCTTTAATGTCACTGAGGAAGGTAATACTCCCAGCAGGCCAAGTCCCAAATATATGTTTACCACAACAGCCAGAACCAATGCTACCGTAGCAGAATAACCATCTATACGTTCCGTAAAAAACCCCATAAGGAAAAGCCCCATTAAACATCCTCCAAAAACACTTGTAACGATAAGACTTATATCGTTCATGCTTTCCTTGTCCATCAGGCTGAAAGAAATGGCACCTGTTACTACCAGTACAGTTACTATACTGACTACCCAATGAGCAGCCTTTAAATAATAAGCATCCTCATGGTTTTTCGCTAACCATGGTTTCATAAAGTCAACAACAGTTACAGTTGATATGGCATTTATGCCAGAATCCATGGTACTCATTGATGCAGCAATAACAGCAGAAATAATGATTCCAGTAATAACTGGCGGGATCTCAGTAAGTATAAAATATGGCAGAACCTGATCAGCTTCAAGACCAGGAATAACTGGATCGGGAGAAGATAAATAAAAGACAAATAACCCTGTGCCAACAAAGAAAAAAAGAATCCACATCGGTAATGCAATCAATGAATATACAATAGTTGCTTTCTGCGCTTCGCGTGTTGAACGGGATGAAACATAACGTTGCACCATATTCTGATCACCGGCAAATATACCGAGCCAGTTGATTATACCGAGAATAATCATAGTATAGAATGTTCGCTTACCCAGATTAAATTCCATAGAACCGAGACTGAACTTATTATGTGCCTGGCCAACTTCAATAATTTTAGTTAAACCACCAGACAACTCAATGGAAATCCAGTAAATACAAATAAATCCTCCAAAAATCAATATTATGGCCTGAATGACGTCTGTCCATATCACGGCCTTGATTCCGCCCATATATGTATAAATCCCTATAAAAGCCCCAATTGCAATTATAATCCAGACAATTGAAATACCTGTTAAAAATTGGATAACTATTGACACAAGAAACAGAACTTGCGCCATCCGGATAATTTGCAAGATTATAAAACTGACAGTGCCATACATCCGGGGAACAAAACCATACCGGTCTCCCAGATATTCAAATGCGGATGTTAATTTGCCCCTTCTGAAAAATGGGATAAACACAATTACTGCAATAACTGCAATGAACGGAACCACCAGGTTGACTGTTAACATACGCCAATCCAAAATGAATGCAGCTGCCGGTAAGGCCAGAAAAGTTGCTGAGCTGACTATCGTACCAAGCATCGATAACCCAATCACCCAACCGGAAAACGATCTGTTGCCTACAAAATAATCTTCAGTTGTAAGATTGCGACGGGAAAAATAAAACCCGGCCGCAATCATAACTGATAAATATATCAGAACGGTAACAATATCAGCTATTCGTATAGATAATTCCATTAAAACTGAAAAGAATAGAACCTAATTAAAACTACTTGCTGTAACGATTAAGCAAATATTTCAATTAAATATTAAATATCCAAATATTTTTAACCTGAAAGCAAATAATTCGCTAAAATCAAACTATATACCTTCATATACTATTTTTCATAACGGGCAACATATTCATGACCAGGCATGAATTCTTTTTAAAACCCGTCCATAATAATTTTTGAACCAAATGCATTGGTTTCTAGAAGTGCTCTATAGATTGCAGGCGTATCAATTCCAATGGTAAGCCTGGTTATGGCTTCACTAAGCATTTGACTGGCATCAGATTTACGGCGCTTGCATACTGCCATTCTTTGAAACCGTTTTTATTCCCGGTCACAGAAATCATAATACGAGCCATGACAGAGTCCCCCCCAAATCAAGTCCCGTTGAGTATTTATCCATTTTAAATAACTTCAATAATTTTCTTAATTGCTAGTTAAGCAATATATTAGGAGGATTCCCGGATAATAATACGGCCTTTATGTCTTATACATTCTTGTATTTCCTCAAACTTACGGTCCATTACCTTCAATAAACATGACAAAGCCTCTTTTGCCAACCCTTCAAGTGGCTGCTCTATACAGGTGACAGGAGGATTGTTAAATTCAAAAACATCAGGATTGTCAAAACTGACAATAGCAATATCCTCAGGGATTTTAACTTTTAGTTTATTCAATATCTTAAGTCCTTTAATACCCAACATATTCTGTCCGAAGAAAATAATATCATAACTTTCCTTAACTATCTTTTCTACTACATCATTAATTTCACTCTCCCAATTGAAATAATCAAGCCGGAAGATCGCAAACTGTTCGGGACTTAATTTCAGAAAATTTGCACAGGCTCTATAGCCTTCCTCCCTGTCATTAAAATTGGAAAGATTACTTTCCAATCCAATAAAAGCTACTTTATTATATCCCTTTCTGATTATATACTCCAGCATTTGAAAACTGGCTTCATAATTATCAGTAACAGCATAAGGGATGTTTAAAGATGTGAAATACCTGTCGATCGATATAATTGGGATTCCGCTGGAGTACCATGCTGCTATAACATCCTGAGAATCCATAACCGGAACAATTATCATTCCATCTACCTGCCTGGAAATAAATGCATCGCCAAGTTTTTGAAACTTTTCCAAACTCTCGTCGCTGCTGGCAAACATTACCTGGTAATCATATTTATAAGCTTCGTTTTCAATCAATCTGGCAATTTGAGAAAAAAAAGGGTTTGAAATATCAGCAACTAGCAATCCTATTATAAAAGACTTCCCGGTCCGCAGTGCTCTTGCCATCTGATTAGTCTTATAACCTAATTTTCTGGCTGTTTCAAATACTTTTTCTGAGGCTTCTGCACTTATCCTGTGCTGAGCTCCTTTTCCGGAAAGTACCATAGAAACCATGGCGACAGAAACACCCAATTCATTCGCAATGTCAACAATGGTGACATTTTTATTACGCTTATTCATGACATTATAATAGTTTTCTATTCAGCCGGATAAAGGATTATTGATACATGAATCCCCATGCTACTGTATGACACAAAAATGCATGAATAAACAACATGGGTGATCCATGGATTGAAAAGCAAAATAACAGAACCATGCATTATTAACACATTGTTAAACAGATTGCTAACTATACTTTATACGA
>CAZFOO010000116.1:0-11880 GCA_964520585.1 uncultured Bacteroidales bacterium | reverse complement strand
CGCCGCAGGAACTCAATTCCATCGAGGGTAACGGGTTTATTGATAGCCCTGTCGCGGTAATCTTTAGCAATGAAGGTTACCTTTCCACCGGCTATATTTACAATACGCTGGTTTGTAATAGCCACCCGGTGGGTGTATTGCCCCAGGTATTTAACTACATGATCGGCACCTGAGAGTGAAGGTTCGCAATGTACCACCCACCTGGTAGCGTAGGCCTGTTGGACCTTGTCGAGGAACAGTGTAAGTGCATTTTGCTTTCTCAGTGCCCGTTTGAGACTGTCGAGGAATTTACCTTTGAATGCATCGCTGAGCTGATGAACCGGAAAGAGGTATTTTCCTGAGGGGCCGATGTTTTTCCATTTACCATCGATGGTGTATCCGGCAGCCGGGACAATACAATGAATATGAGGATGCAAAAACCTGAATACTCTGATTCCGAAGTTTCATTGAGAGCCTGGTATCATGATGTTAAAACAGCAGAATGGGAAAACTCGAATGAGTTGAAAAAGCAATATGAAAATGCAAGCATTGTCGGGCACGGGGGAGTAGTTTTTAATATAAAAGGCAATGATTACAGATTAGTAGTTGCGATTGATTATGAATTTCAAGTGATTTTCATAAGATTCATTGGAATTCGCAAGCAATATGATAAAATTGACTCTAAAACGATTTGATTATGGATATACGGCCAATAAAAACAGAACAAAATTACAATACTGCCATAAGCAGGATTGAAGCATTGTGGGGAGCAAAAAAAGATAGCCCTGAAGGTGATGAATTAGACTTATTAGTGACCTTAGTTGAATTCTGCGAGATGAAACATTACCCTATAGCACCGCCTGACCCGATAGATGCGATTAAATTTCGTATGGAGCAAATGGGAATGACTAATGCTGATATGGTAAAATATCTTGGCAGTCAAAGTCGAGTAAGTGAAGTTCTTAACAGAAAGAGAAGACTGTCTTTGGGTATGATAAAATCACTTAACAAAGGATTAAAGATACCAGCAGAAATTTTATTAGACTGATTGGCTTATAAATCAACGTGCTACAATAAAATGGACCCTGAGGATACTCTGCGAGACCCAGCGAGGAGTTGGTGTTGAACTACACCAGGTTGGTATAATGTTACAGGTATGCCCCATGAAAGTCCAAGTACGCTATATCTGTCATCGGGCTTCACTGCAACAATCCCAGATCCGTTGTGGCACATTTAACAGAATGCCTTGCAAATGAATCTGAAATATGAGAGTAAGAAGTATAATAATAATCTTATTGTTCTCTAATTATTTATTTGCCTGTCAAAATATTACAGATGAGATAAATTATCTTCCATCGGAAGATGCAAATTACACGGGTGAAAACATTGAATTTCATTTACCATGTGGAGATAAAATTGCAGGAACTTTTACCTATCCAAATAATTCTGTTAAAAAATTACCTGCTGTTATATTAATAACTGGAAGTTCTGCTCATGACCGTGATAATTCTAAACCAGGAAACGCAATCAATTCTTACCGGCCGTTCAGGCAAATAGCTGAGAAACTATCTTCAAATGGGATTGCTGTACTTAGATTAGATGATCGTGGAATTGGTAAATCAACGGGAGGGCATATTGATAATATGACCACACTTGAAAGAGCAGATGATATAAGAGAAGGAATCCAATTTTTAAAAAAAAGAATTGAAGTAGATAGTTTAAGAATTGGATTAATAGGCTTGAGTGAAGGTGCATCAATAGCTCACATAATTGCTTCAAAAGATAAATCAATAAAAGGTCTGGCTCTATTATCTGGTATAGGATCCACGGGAAAAGAAATTATAGAATACCAAATAAAAAATGGACTGCTTGACAGAAATGATTTACCGAAATTATTAAAGCAAAACAAAAACCTTCAATTCCTTTATCAATTTGACCCTTTAAAAACAGCAAGTTTAATCCAAGCACCTGTATTGATTATCAATGGTAAAACAGATAGAAGAGTGCCTTATACTGATGCTTTTAAATTAACAAATGCAATTAAAGCAAATGGTAACAATAATGTTGAAGTAAAAATTCTACCCAATTATAACCATTTGCTACTGAAAGAGAGTCCTGATGGTATAGAAACAAGATATGGAAGAATACATTCAAATAGAGTCCCTGATGAAGTTCTAAAGATAATTTTAGACTGGATAAAAAGCGAAATTTAGAAAGAATGTGCAATTATTCTCATGCCCGGGAATAATACCGGGCACGTTATACGCAATTAAAAAAATATTTTTCTAATGGAGTTTAGGAATGACAGGCTTTAAATCATTTTACTAAATTGGTAATTTTTTGAAAATGAAATCAAATCACAGAATTTTTTCCTTCTTGATATTGATTATAGCATTATCCGCATCAATAAGTGTTTATTTACCACAAGGTAATGTAATAATTGATCAAGAATTACCTACTTCAAAAATAAATTTGGCTATAATTAATTTTTTCATCATGACAATTATCTATGGGGGGCTTGGTTTTGTTGGAATGAAATTATCAAATAAAATTGGTTTTGCAGATATTTGGAATGAAAACATTCCTTTAAAGAAAAAAATAATCCAACCGCTTTTTATAGGAATAGGATTAGGTATATTTTTCATAATGTTGGATTTGGTTTTTTCCAGTTTTCATTCTCTGGGAGCATTGCCACACCCCCCATTTCCATTATCTCTTTTTGCATCTATTACAGCTGGAATAGGTGAAGAAATCATTGTTAGGCTGTTCTTTATATCATTCTGGGTATGGCTTTTTTCTTACATTTTTTTTAAGAAAAAGTATTTAAAACAAACCTTTTGGATAGATCTATTTTTTCTGCAATATTATTTACTGTAATGCACATACCATCAATATTTGCAGTTTATAATATTGAAAGCGTTAAGGATATGCCACAAATACTCTTAGTTGAATTATTTCTTTTAAACGGAACATTATCACTTTTCGCTGCCTATAATTTTAAAAAATATGGGATTTTAACCGCAATAGGGATTCATTTTTGGGCAGATGTTGTTTGGCATGTGGTTTATGGTGCATTATAATTTACAAGCTACTAACTGATTAATT
Organism: uncultured Bacteroidales bacterium; assembly: GCA_964520585.1. Classification (GTDB taxonomy): domain Bacteria; phylum Bacteroidota; class Bacteroidia; order Bacteroidales; family PUMT01; genus PXAP01. The sequence goes on along the minus strand of CAZFOO010000116.1, from coordinate 8,796 downwards.
CATAAACTTAGAAATATACTTGAGCCATTTAACCTTTGAAACAAATTATTTTTCACCACTAAGATAACAGGTTGCTTAATTTCATAATGATGCGAATATTTATGAATTAATGAGGCTAAATTAATTATGAAAAAAGCAATAAGAAAAAATTGATATTTAGGATTCTTTGGATTTTTTTGCAATTAAACCTCATATGCCGTTTGTGTTCGTCAGTACCGGATTTTGTAGTTCCCAGCTCTTTGCTGGCTCTTCATTAAAATTGTCCACCGGACAATTTTTTTTACGATCAGCCTCCTTCAGTGCATCCATAAAGGAAAACCACCTTGCGACTTAAGAATGCTTCGGGTCGTTACTCCCGCGCATAAGGGACTTTCATCCTCTGGAAAATTTACACTTGCTTGCGGGTTCTTAAAAAATAAATTTGTATTTTACCAATTTATTCAGAGCCTTCAGTAAGTGTGTGACCATGCTCATGCTGGGCACACACAATGTGTGTAAGTCATAGAGCATTGAGTGGTTAATTGAAACACGAGTGCATTTAATAAACATATTATTGGTTTGATAGTGCAGTGCGTTGAAATGCCCAACGCCTCATATACTGGTCCGGTTGTATAGCAGGGTAAGAAAACAACAATAGCACAGAAAAATTGAAACCGAAGAATATGAAAATATTAAGAAAGCATAGAATGACTGTGATTTTAATCGTAGTTTTACATGTGTACTATTGTAATAATATAATTATGGCAACATCATTGGATAATACGCAGAATCATATTAGAAATGAATATCGAATTGAAGGTCGAATTGTGGAAAAAGAAGAGTTTGAAAATTTTATTTTCGGATGGAATGGAATAGAAGGCAGTTATCATTGTGCTAAGACTAAGAAGGGTGGAAGAACTAGTCACGAGCTAATGGATTTCCAGGGAATTATTTGGGTTTATAAATCTGAATTGAAAAATAAGGTTCGCAATTTTAGTGTTGAAAAAAATTTTTTAAAGACAAATAGAATGACACATCAAGAATCAGAAGGTATTGAAAACGAGCAGTCAGGCGATTATATTCGTGAATATGCACCTTACGAGAGTGCTACGAAATTTCTACGCAGACAACTGCGTCGCAGAGACAAAGTTCAGTTAAGCTTTGTTCTCTCTGGCTTTTCAGATTATCAGGCAGCACAAGCATTGCAAAAGGAACTTGTGGCATGGAAAAAAAATGAATTTAAATTAACACTTATGAAGGTGGGAACACATGCTATTAATCAAGATTTGAGTTCTGAGTTACCCGGGGAAAGTCAGTGGAGAATCAGTGGGGTATCTGTGCCACAGAGGCTTCCTTCTGAAAAGGAATACTATTATATTACAGGATGTTTGTGGTCGATGGCAGCACATTTTGGAGGCAAGCTAGAAGCATGCTCTTTTCGTATGGTTAATTAATCCAGTGGTATCTGCAGGGTTACGGATTTGGAAAATTTGACAAGAAAGACTTACTCCCTTACATTGGTTATCAAATGATTAAGAGTAGCTTTATGAGTGGTTATTTTATACTAGATCGTAATTAGCTCAGCAGATTTTTCCGGCGTTGGTTCAGCACCTGGTTCTTTTGCAACAAGCTTTTATATGGATAATTTTGACCATTATCTAAAGAGTAACTTTAGACTAAAATACTATGGCAAATAAGTTGATGAAAGAATTGAAATTTTAAAAACCCCGACTACATAATCGAATTCTAAGTCCTGCCTCGCCAAAATCAAGTCACCATTCAATAATAACAATATATATATTTTTTATAATACTTGATATCATATTTTTATTTATTTTGAAACCAATTTATTAAAAGCACTAAAAGGTGTACATAATATTCCATATTGGATGATTATATATGCCATAATAGATAGTATAAACATTGGCAACAAGTGTAAAAATACATACGAGAGGATAGATACGATAGTGGTAAAATTCAAATAAGAAAAAATTTATATTTTTGATGGGGCAGTGCAAGCTTTAGAAGTTAATTCTTGTTTTCAACCTCGTTTAATAAAAGAATAAATTCCTGTAAACCACATGGATTTAACTAGATTGTTTACCTGCATTACAACAATAATGTCAATGAATATGTGAATTATTGTAAATTTTCATCATGTACTTAGATTCGATACAATCAAATAGATGATAGCTATGAATCAAAATGCAATTCTCCCACTGGCCGGTTTCCTTTTACTGGCAATTTTTTCAGGACATAATGTCTTTGAACTGTCAAAAACCGGCGACCCGGGTAATCCTTCATCACAAACTTCAACCGGAATACCCGGTGAGTTCCGTATGTGGGATCATGGAAGTCTGCAGGTCAGCTCAAACAACCGCTATTTGGAACATGCAGATGGCACCCCATTCCTGTGGATTGGTGACACCGCATGGGAACTCTTTTATCGTCTTCGGTCGTCTGATCCTGATGGCCATGACATTGAGGAATATTTTCAAGACAGGAAAAATAAGGGATTTACCGTAATACAGGCAGTTTTGGTCGATGAGATTGACTACAAAACAGGAAGGGGATGCGCTGAAAACGGCAGTACTCCGTTTGTGGACAGGGACCCGCGAGAAAGGGTTGAGGAATACTGGCAGTGGGTTGACCACGTGGTGGGGAGGGCCAGGGAACACGGGCTATACATGTGCCTGCTTCCATGCTGGGGAAACTGGGTGAACGATCAGGCTATTTTCAATACAGACAATGCATATGATTACGGTCAATTTCTTGGTGCGAGGTTCAGGAACAGTCCAAATATTATATGGATGCTTGGAGGCGACCGACGTGTCAACGAGAACTAGGAAGCAATTTGGAACAGCATGGCATCAAGTATAAGAAGCGAGATCGGCAAAAATCATCTGATGACCTTCCATCCCTTTGGAGCAAGATCAAGCTCGATGGACTTTCACTATGAATCCTGGCTGGACTTTAATAACTATCAGAGCGGTCATCAAAGAGACGGTGAAACCTCCTGGAGGCTGGCGATTGATGATTGGAACAAAACACCTGCAAAGCCGACCCTTAACAGTGAGCCCGGCTATGAAGGCATCGTGGAGAAATTCTGGGAAAGTTGCGATAATCCAAGGTTTACTGATTATGATGTCAGAAAGGATGCTTATCGCTCCCTGCTGGCCGGAGGCTTCGGGCATACGCATGGCCACAGCAGTATCTGGCAAATGTTAAGACCTGGTGACACCCCTGTAGCATGCGCAGATCCGGCCGTCAATTGGTATGATGCCATTCACTGGCCAGGGTCATCCCAGATGACTCATGTTGGCAACCTGCTTAAATCAAGACCTGCGGTCCGGTGGAGAGACGAATCCCTTGTTGTTGAAGGGATGGGGTCAGGAAGTGATCGTATGGGAGCATCAAGGGGAGAGGACTTCGCCTTCATTTATTTCCCAGCGCCGATGACAAGAATGATTCAGATGAACAGGATCAGTGGCAACAGGGTTAGCTGCTACTGGTACAATACCCGGACAGGCGAGAGTACACTTGCAGGAACCATTGATAACACCGGAACCAGGAGCTTCACTACTCCCGGCAACCTGGACTGGCTTCTTGTGATGGACGATGCTGCTGCAGGGTATGCCCCACCAGGGAAGTCCGACATATGGTATGATTAGGGATCAGCATTTCTGACCAAACGTAATCCTTGACTTTCCAGATGCTTGTCCATTTCGTTTAACATGATATTGGAAAGCAATGGTGAGAGCGGACTTCTCTGCGGTGCACCTTTCCTGTGTTGGACCAGTTTCCCGTTTATCTTAATCGGGGACTTTACAATGGTGTGATTGCTTATTTTAACTGCCTAGTCTCATGGGCAGTTTCTGCCCCTCATCAACTTTCTTAATGGCATACAGGGACGAGCCAGCAATCCTCAACATTTCATACATTTACCATTGTAGCACATTGAAGAAAAACACCCTAACAAATTAATAAGATTTATATCCCAAATTGGGATTTATTGGTTGTTTTATGTATCTTCAAATGGGATTGCTGTACTTAGATTAGATGATCGTGGAATTGGTAAATCAACGGGAGGGCATATTGATAATATGAAACAAATAATAATTATGAAATATATACTTTTTTCTTTATTAATACTTTTTATCTGTGGATGTACAACGTTGAATAAAAATCTAATTAAAAACACTGAAAGATTAGATTTTCAACCTTTTGTTTTAATCCCAGATTATGATATCTGTGACATTAGAATAGATATAATTAGACAAACAAGCGAAAAACAAGTCAATAACTCAACAACGGAAACAGAGGAGTATCCCTATCATCCAAATGGATTCTATTTAGGCAATGGGTTATTTTTTGATTTAAATGACAATCTTTCACTGCTGGTACCTAAACTCTTAGATATCAGTTGCGATAAAAACTTTAAAATAAAACACAGTCATCAAGGTTCCATTTTTAAATCTGCAACAACCTATGAAAAGATTGATAGTTTGTTAGTTATCAGAAATAGAGGGTTGATTAATACAAATACTAAAAAGAAGATAATCAATAATGATTCAATTGTTTTTGTAAAAGCAGGATTATTTTCAAAATATAGAATTATAAAAGCCGATAGTTCTATTACATATCAAACTGGTTTGCTTAATACAACTATTTATAAGAATAAAAATGGATATTTTCATAAGACTCTTTTTGGGAAAAAAGAATACAGACTGACAGACAATGAAATACTAATCGGGAAAAGATACATTTTAAGAAACCACGGGGATACAATTGAGATTTTAGCTAAAGGATTGTTCAATAATGAATACCTGAAGTATAGAATCATTAAATCAGATAATAAAATATATGTATATGATAGAAATTATAGAGGATTAGAGATTCATGTGACAAAGAATGAAATAGATGTAATAAAAAACAGAAGAAATATTAATAGATACTCTACTAAATAAAAATCTGCCGCTAATAAAATGGACGCTGAGTCAGCAATACCGCCAATAGATGAGTAGGTATTGAAGTACACCCGGTGGGTATAATGCCCCATGAAAGGCCACTTACACTATATCGGCCATCGGCCTTTTTTTTATTAAAACGCCATATGTGAGGGTTCTCTGCTTTAAGATACTTTTCCAGACCCATGGCCATGCTATCAGCTCTTAAACCATGTGTTTAAAGCGGCTTCGTGAAGATGGTTTGGGATCACTTGCCAGTGCTACCAGGGATTCATTAATCTCTTCAGGATCCATTTGCTTTGGGAGTTTTCCGATTTCTTTCTCATCGTAATCATATATTTTTGTGGTTAATAATGTCGAATTATAGAAAGAACCGGGTACTTTAAAAATGCTATCCGCGAAGGCGGAATTAATTCAACTGCGCGTAAAAATAATGGCGAGATTTATGCTGAAACAATAGTTTTATGTATTTTTAGAAAAGTAAATATTTAAACGGAAAATTGCGCATTTAAATTTGCCACTGTTCTTATCCGTGACTCGACTAGCAGTAGGGCTTTTTCCAACCTGGTATCAATAATACGGCAGCAACTGATGAATTATATTGATGTTTACTCATTCCTGGAGGATCCCGAGGGTACGTGGTGGAGGATTGTTAACAGCAGGGAAGAACGCTATAAAAACTCGTTATTCCCTGAATTAAAGGGGGCTTACTTTTGAAAAGTGAAAATATCACATCTGTAAATCAGATAGTTAAATAAAATAATTAACTAAAATCTGGTTTTACCGGACAACAATGATTAAAATATAAAATCAATAGCTATTTAGTGAAAAACCTGCATATCAATAATTTTAAATCAATTATTAAAAAATGAAAGATATAGCTACGGTAAAGGAGAACATTGAATCAAAATTTAGACAACAAGTACAAAAAGATAAAAAAGTAAAGAATGCTTATCTGCTTGTTCATTCCGAAAAGTTAGGAATTGAAATCAATATTGCCGAAGGAAAAACAGAAGAAATTCAGGCAAATCCGAAGCAAGCCAACCACCTTGCTTCCGTAGGCAAACTTTTTACAGCAACTGTCACAAGTATGCTGTACGATAAAGGGCTGCTATCTTTTGAGGATAAAATTGTAAAATACCTTGATACAGAACTTATGAGTGGTTTGCATGTCTATAAGAGCAAAGACTACTCCGGAGATATCAGCATCAAACATTTACTGACGCAAACATCGGGGTTAAATGATGTCTTTTTTCCATTACTTAAAAAGATAATGAACGAACCAAACCTTGAAATGACGGTGAGACAAGCACTGGAATGGGGAAAAACAAACCTTAAGCCTGTTGGAAAGCCTGGTCAAAAGCATTTTTATACAGATACAAATTATTATTTACTGGGTTTAATTATCGAAAATATCACTAAAAAACCTTTTCATGAAGCTGTTCATGAAATGATTCTGGAGCCTTTGAAAATGGATAATGCTTATATAAACGGTTATTCCGAACCGAAAAACAAACCCCAATATCCTCCAGCGCATATATATCTTTTCGATAAGAATTTTATCGAGAATAAAAAATTGGCAAAGATTGATTATGCAGGAGGAGGTGTTGTGGCACCTTTGAGCGAATACCTGATTTTTATGAAAGCTTTGGTTAATGGCCGATTGGTGAAGGAAGCTACTTTAAATAAAATGATTTATGATGATGTAAAAATGGGTTTTCCGGCCATAGGTTTTGATTATGGCTATTCTGTCTGGAAGCCTAAAGCCATTCCGTTGTTAATGCCTGAAAAGTTTTTTAGCTGGGGCTGTGTAGGAGTTACCGGTGCTTTTATGTTCTTTCACCCGCAAACTGAATCTTATGTCATAGGTACATTTAATGACAAATCCTATACCTCTAAAGCATTAAGATTTATGCTTATGAAAGTTATTAAACCTTTAATGAAAATTCAATAAATTAAATGTCTTATAAAATGACTGATTATATAATTTTTAGTTTGCTGTTTTTCTAATACATCTTATATCTTACGTAATATAAAACTATATGTAAAGACTGTAACTAGAATAATTGCAGATAGTAATATTGTCGCTGAACCATTCTGTTCTATGGTTTGCAAAATGGAAAAACATTGTATTATTATTTATAAACGAAAAGACAGGTGTTTTGATTTGTCAATCTCTTTTTTAGAAGAAACTATCGAGTTAGCTAAAATCAAATCCGAGTAACAGTAACTGGGGTTCGTATTAGAGATTATTCTTGAATTGATAACTAATTTAAGTTCAGAGCACATGGCGGGAATATGAGAACGCACAACATGCATTGAGAGTTGCGGATTTGGGTAATTTTCAAGCGAGACAACCATTATATCTAAACCGAAGCAGCGGGTCAATATCATCCGGAATATACAAACCGAATAACAATGAAAATAGCATTAACAACAATTGGTTCTCGCGGAGACATTCAACCATATATTGCACTCGGGATTGAACTACAAAAAAAAGAGTATTCTGTAAAAGTTTTAACTCACCCATGGGCCAAGCAGATCGTGAATTCCTACGGCCTTACTCATATTTCGGTTGGGGATGACATTGATATAAATTATTTCGCCAAACAATTTGTTGAGAATTCGTCTAATAATCTTAAAGGATTTAATTTTGCCTTAAATTTCATTTATGACAACCTGAGAAATTGCCACGAGGATTTTTTATCAGCATTGAAAGATTTTGACTTGATTATTGGACACGGTATTGTTGGAGAAGCCGAAGCAGATTTGCTAAATAAACCCTACTTTACAGTTTCTATTGCTCCAATGGGACTTCCAAAAGAATACTGGAAATCAAATAACCTGGTTAAGGAATTGGGTGTGTTTCTTTTTGATAAAATAATGGGTCTATTTTTTGGTAAATCATACATGCGTTTTCGTAGAGATGTTGGAGTACAGAATTCTGGAAATAAAAATATATATCCATACCTTGCGATGATTCCGATGCCTTTATTCTTACAGAAACCAAACCCCAACTGGAAAGAAACGTCTGAAATCACTGGGTTTTTCTTTGCAGATACACCAGTTAATTTTTCTCCACCTGAAGATTTGTTAAGTTTTATGAACAATGGAGAAAAGCCTATCCTGGTAACTTTTGGTTCAATGTTTCACAATCAGAAACAGACACTGAATCTGTATAAGAATGTTTGAGAATCGCTAGATAAGTCAAATACAAGAGCAGTCCTAATAATGCCAGGTATAAATGAAAAGGATATTAATATTCCTGATAATATCTATATAGCAAAACAAATTCCTTATAGTTGGTTACTTGGTCAAGTTGAATTAGTAGTTCACCATTTTGGCTTTGGGACAACAGCAGAAGTATTAAGAGCGGGATTACCATCAATTCCGATACCGCATATTTTTGACCAAAAAATAAGGGCTTCTACAATCCATAAATTAGGATATGCATATAAACCACTTAATATTAATAAATTTAATGGTAATATCTTATCGAACGCAATTATTTCTGTTAAAAACAATAAAGAAATGAAAAAGAAGTGTTTGAATGCGGGGAGAAGGATTATAAATGAAAAAGGAACTGAAAAAGCTGTGAAATTAATAAATGAATTTATTGAACAAATAAAAAACTAATCCTTAATTGACTTGCAAATTACTAATGCTTCGAGACGTTACTCCCGCACATAAGGGATTTTTACCCACTGGAAAATTTTCATTTGTTTTAAGTTCCTTAAAAATAAGTTTGTATTTTACGAATTTATTCAGAGCCTTCAGCAAGTCCGTGATTATGCTCATGCTGGGTAAATACACCGGGAATACTGGAGGAGCCCGCTTTTCAGTTCCGGTT
>CAZFOO010000115.1:0-12082 GCA_964520585.1 uncultured Bacteroidales bacterium | reverse complement strand
GGTCTTTTTATTTTGGCTGTGCTAATCGGGTTTTCATCAATATTTGTAACCAACCTCGTTGTGAGAAAGCTCGCAGATGAGGAGAGAAAGAAAATGGAACTGTGGGCTGAGGCTAACCGGGAGATCGCCAATATGGATTCTGAAATAACCGACTTCACCTTTTTTCTGAAGGTTATCCAGTATAATGAGACCGTTCCGGTAATTGTAGTTGATGAAGAAGATAATATTCTGGGGCACCGGAACCTGAATGAATCACGTACCGGCAATCCTGCATATATTTCGCGTCAGCTTGAATCTATGAAAAAGGGGAATGACCCGATAGAGATAGTTTTTTTTGATGGTGTAAGTCAGTATATATATTACGGAGATTCCAAAATTCTGCTTTGGTTGGCTAATTATCCTTATATTCAGCTTTTTGTTATATTATTGTTTCTGCTTATAGCATATTATGCTTTTAGTATTTCAAGAAGGGCGGAGGAGAATCAGGTATGGGTTGGAATGTCCAGGGAAACTGCTCATCAGCTTGGAACACCAACCTCTTCTTTGTTGGCATGGCTTGAGTTAATGAAAGAGAAGCAACCTGACCGGATCATGCTCGATGAGCTTGAAAAAGACATCAAGAGGCTTGAGAAAATCACTGAACGGTTTTCAAAGATCGGTTCACGTCCAGATCTGAGAAACGAAAACATCATTGAGGTTATAGATAATGCTTTTATGTATCTTCGTGCACGCTCCTCCAGAAACATAATATTTGAAACAAACTATAACAAGTCTTTACCGGTCATTGTTCCATTGAACGTAGCTCTTTTTGACTGGGTGATTGAGAATGTATGTAAGAATGCGCTTGATGCAATGGAGGGGCACGGCAGGATAACGATCTCCCTGAAGGATAGACCTCAAAGCATTTGCCTTGATATCAGTGATACAGGAAAGGGCATCCCAAGGGGCCGTTTTAAAACCATTTTCAAACCAGGATTTACCACAAGGAGAAACGGGTGGGGACTCGGGTTATCATTATCCAAAAGGATTATTGAACAATATCACAATGGTAAGATCTTTGTCTATCAGTCAGCTATAAATGAGGGTACCACCATCAGGATATTATTGAATAAAGAGTCTTAATTCCGGAACAGGATAACAGATAATATATTTGTATAATTTTGAAATCCCATCACCTGATGAAGTCGTTCATCGAAAGGTTCCTGGAAATATTGAATAATTTAACAGAATCTAATTATACCAAATGTCAGTTTCCGTAAAATCTATAAATAGAGAAGATATTCAGATACTCGCTCCTGCCGGTTCTTTCGAATCATTACATGCTGCAATTCAGGGTGGGGCTGACGCCGTTTATTTTGGTGTTGGAAGTCTTAATATGCGGTCACGTTCTTCAGGCAATTTTTCACTTGACAGCTTGAAAGATATTTCGGAGATATGCCGCGAAAACAACATAAGGGCACATTTAACGGTCAATACTCTAATGTATGATGAAGATATGCCCGCATTGGAGAAAATCATATCAGAAGCCGCTAAACATGGTATTACGGCGGTTATTGCAAGTGATATTGCAGCGGTTGAATATGCCCGGAGGATGGATGTCGAGGTGCACATGTCAACCCAGATGAACATCGGTAACATTGAAGCAGTCAGGTTTTATTCACGTTTCGCCGATGTAATGGTTCTGGCCAGAGAGCTGAATCTTGATCAGGTTAAAAATATATCGGCGATTATTGACAAAGAAAATATTACCGGACCTTCAGGAAGAAAAGTACGCATTGAAGTTTTCATACACGGAGCTCTCTGTATGGCCATTTCAGGAAAGTGTTATCTGAGTCTGCACGAAAGTGGCCATTCAGCAAACCGTGGCGCATGTCTCCAGATCTGCCGCAGGGCATATACGGTGAAAGAAAAGGAAACAGGCCGCGAACTTGAGGTTGATAATGAGTACATTATGTCTCCGAAAGATCTTTGTACTATCCACTTTTTAAATAAAATTATCGATGCCGGTGTTACTGTTCTGAAAATTGAGGGCCGTGCACGCTCCCCTGAATACGTTAAAACGGTTACGGAATCTTATTCAGAGGCTGTAGATGCGATAATTAATGGTAGCTATTCAAAAGAAAAGACGGATAAATGGCAGGACAAACTTTCAACTGTTTTCAACCGGGGTTTCTGGGATGGATATTATCTCGGACAAAAGTTAGGTGAATGGAGTCAGGTATATGGGTCCAAAGCCACACGCAAAAAGATTTATGCAGGGAAGGCAACAAATTATTATTCTAAAATCGGTGTGGCTGAGTTCCTTATCGAAACCGGATCCCTGCAGGAGGGAGATGAAGTTCTGATTATAGGGCCAACAACCGGTGTTATAAATCTGGAATTAAAAGAAATCAGAAATGACATAGGACGAACCAAAAAGGTAACCAGGGGAGAGAATTGTGCCTTCAGGGTAGATTCGGAAGTACGAAGATCAGACAAACTATACAGGCTGGAAAAAAGAATATGATATCGATGTTTATATCAGCACAGGTGATCGGGATGGGCCAGTTCGTAAAGGTATTTGCTTCGAATGAAGTATAACTGGTCTGACGAAATATCTTTCCCGAAAATTCTTACCATGTCCTTTAATTCTTCGAGGTAAAAGGTTCCCAAAGCAGCATCATAGGTGTAATTATCAACATTGCTTCTGATGTAAACCGTTATTTTCCTGAAAAAATCCCATTCAGGCTTCCAGGGAATCTCAAAATAATACATTAGTGGATTATTAATATCCCTGTATATATGCTCATCTGTTTTCCTGATTTTGAAAAACTTTTGGATCCTGATCAGCGCTTCACCGCTGATGGCCTTTTTTTTCATGAAAATTATACCTTCTGCACTAAAGGCCTCCTGTATCCGGTCGATACAATCAAAACAATCAATGTCGGCTATACGGATGAAGTGATAAGTTTGTGAATGTATTATAGCGTATCCGAAACTGGCATCAAACCTGTCCGGTAAAAGCTGTTTTATCCTCTTTGCAGTTCTGAGAATATGCTCACCATCATATTCTTTTTCAGTAACCAGATATATACTTCCAGGAATTATTGTTTCCGGGATATTATCACCATGGTATCCCGGAAATGGATGGGAACTTTCAAGAACCATTGTATTGTGCATTATGGAATGCTCAATATTAATCAGAGATTCTTCTTTGGTAATGGTTCCCGTTGCTTTTATGACCTCATCTTCCGGCATGCTTCTCATTGTGTTTTATACAAATATACATTAAATTTTTTCTGCGTAAAATTTCACACATCCGCATGAAAAAATTTTGTAACTTATTGACAAAATTTTGACTTTTTGTTTTTACAGGATAAAAGTAAATAAATATCTCTGATATAACAAAATGATACACGGATACTTATTAACCGGATACTGTTTTTATAAGAATATTTTTCAGAATATCTATGCGGACTGGTTTGACAACAAAATCATTCATTCCTACTTCAATGGCTTCGGTTTTATCTTCATCCCCGGCATTTGCAGTCATGGCAATAACCGGCATGTTGTAGCCAAGCCTGCGTATTTCATATGTGGCATCAAGGCCGTTCTTTTCAGGCATACGAATATCCATAAAAACAATATCATACTCCGTATTTTTTACTCTTTCAATTGCTTCCTTCCCATTTGAAGCAATATCAATTTCATAACCCAGCCTTTTAAAAAGTGATTGTGCCACTATCTGGTTTGAAGGATTATCTTCCGCAACAAGAATTTTTATTTCATGACCAGGATATCCGGATGTTGAATTGTCTTTACTATCCATTATACCTTTACCGAAGCGTAAATCAATTATTTTTAATATTTCAGATTTATCATAGGGCTCAATAAGGTAGTGATCAACACCATGACGCCTGCTTTTTATGAAATTGCCCGGTTTGTTTACAGAACTTATTAGTATGATAAGATAGTCTTCATCCAGTTTATTGGCCTTTAATTCCCTGGCTATGACAAAGCCATTGCTTACAGCAGAATCAATTATGAAAATAATAGAATATCCGTGAATATGATCCGTTGCCCTGCTTTTTAAAAGCTCTATTGTAGAATTGTTAAAACTGGTAACATCGCAGGAAATACCCAATTTGCCGAGAACCATCTTTATTCCAGGCCTTGTCCTGTTGTCTTTTTCCGCCAGTATAAGTGCCCTGATATCTTCCGGTTTATTTATATTATCAGCATTAAGTGTTTTCTTTGATATCTCGTTTGAATACACCTGAATGTGAAATCTTACCCTTGTCCCAGGCCCGAACTGTTCATGATTTTCTTTAACCGGACTCTCTATTGTAATTTCTCCTTTCATGAGGTTAACAATCTGCCTGGTTTTGTTTAGTCCGAAATTTTCAGCAGTAAAAAGTTCTTTAACTGGTTCTTTATCATTGAGTTTTTTAAGCAATTCCCTGGAAATACCCTTGCCGGAATCTTCAATAATAAATTCAAGCAAAATAATCCCTTCGTCCTGTTTTTTTGATTTAACGTCGAGTCTTATTTTTCCTTCTTTTGTGTACTTCAGGGAGTTGCTTATCAGCTGGTCAATGATCTGCCTGATATGGAAGGGATCGCCAATTAAATTTTCTGGAATATTTTTATCAATGATAATTTCCATCCCGATTTTTTTGTTTTGAGCCTTTTTTATCAGAGGACCAAGGGCCAGCTTCATTTCGTCACTAAAGATAAAAGGGATTTCTTCAACAATTATTTTTCCTGTTTCGAATCCCGAAAAATCAACAATATCATTCACCACAAGCAGGATATCTTCGCAACAATGCCTTATAAGTTCAATTTTCTCCTTTTCGGGCTTCCCCGGGGCAATATCAACATCAAACGATTCAGTAATATTTAGTATTCCATTCAGGGGATTCCGAATATCGTGACTCACTCTTTTAAGGAATTCCGTTTTAGCTTCCCCCCAGAGAAACTCATTCTTCCTGGCTTTTTCAAGGTGACTTATATCTATAAAAGCTTCAGCTACTACATCCTCTCCGGGTAATTTAAACGGGATTTCTTTCTTGTACAATATAACTTCTTCTTCACCGGCATCATAATATACATACTCGTTTGTGCTTTCCTTTTCATATTGTGAATGATTTTCCGTATAGCTCCTGAATAAGAAAAACATATTTGAAATATCTTTATCAATTAACTTGTCAGCATTATCAATCTTTAATATTTCAAGGGCAGTAGCGTTAATACTTTTTATTTTACCCTCAGTTGTTTTTATAATTATTCCAATTGGCAGTGATTCAAAAATATTTTTCATTGACAGTTCCGAAGCAACTGATTTTCTTTTCTCATTTCGTTCTTTCCGCAGCGAAAAAAGAAAAAATGCGATGATCAGTATAAGGACAACGAATGTTATTGTTGAAATTGTTATTATGCTGGCTGTAACATCAGATGAAACCTCTGAGGAATCTATTGAAAATACAATCATCAAATCCTCATTAATCAATTTCAGAGGATACCAGGTTGAAAAAACTTTTACAGACCCTTCTGACGTATTCAGTTTATAAGAAAAGGTGCCGCCATCCTGATTTCCGCGAATACCGGGAATAATATTCTCAAGTTCGTCAGTACCGGTAATACCGGGACCGGATTTGCCGGCAACTACTTTTCCGTCCAAATTCACAAGTCCCTGCCAGAAAGTTTCCCCGATATGGTAACCGGAAAAAACTTTTTCAACATATCTGCCGGTATTTATTTGAACTACTATATTTGCGATAGTCTGATTATCATTAAGAACAGGAAGAGTCCACACTAATTCTCCGTTATGTTTGTCTGTTCTTTCCGCTGTAGAAAGATCATTTTGTTCCCTTGAGACGAAGATGTCAGAAATCATGTTATTCCCGCGATCACGGGAAAGTGAATATACATTATTATTGTTGTCAAAAAGTGAAATGCCGGATATCAACTGGTTGTATTTGTTGAGAAAAGCTTCCATCTTTCGTGTCCCGTTAATTCTTGCCCCTTCATCATTAAAAAAATCTGCTATATCCTCCGGGTAAAGAAAAAAATTAATTTCATTTGTCAAATCGGAGATATGCGTTTCAATTTCATTTCTGCATATCCTGGTTTGTTTTAGCAGGATCTTTTCTTGAAAAGTGACCTGTTGATCATATATATGCATATAATAGCAAATATTTGCCGCAACAAGTACAAGAATAATAAGAGGAAGAAACAGGTAAATTTTTTTCATGAAAAATGGCGGTTCTTTAGAATTTTGAAAGATAAAAAATATAACTTCAAATAAAGCCTGAATTTCAAAAATTCATTTTTTTATATGCTTTGGATTGATTTAAAAGTCATTTTGCTTTGGGCATGGTTAATTCCTGTATGAACTTTGCTTGATTGGCATGAGTGGTTATGTTGCAGGATAGATTGTTTAAGAGAGATTATTGCCAGTATTTTTATGCTCCTGATGATAATTATCGATATAAATTCAGTACCGTGAGATACGGTATTTTCCCTTATCCTCAAAGTAAAGACTCAGGTAGCTTTCGTACCGGCTGATGCTGAGTTTTTTTTCTTCAACTGCTTTTTTAACGGCACAGTTAGGCTCATTAATATGCATGCAGTTGTAATACTGGCAATTTTTGGAAAAGGCAAAAATATCAGGAAAGAAGTGGGAAATCTCCTCTTTATCCATATCTATTAGCCCGAATCCTTTGATCCCGGGAGTATCAATTATGAACCCTCCAGAAGATAGTTCAAACATTTCCGAGAATGTAGTGGTGTGTCTTCCCGTGGAGTGGAATTCGGATACAGGAAGAGTTTTAAGATCAAGTGAAGGATCGATGGCATTGATAATTGATGATTTTCCCACGCCAGAGTTTCCGGCAACAAGACTTATTTTATCTTTCATCCTTTCTCTCAGTTCACTGACTCCTTTATTCAGAACTGCCGAAGTTTCAACCGAATCGTATCCTATTGAACCATATAATGACTTTAGATCTTTCATTTCATCTAACAGTTCATTATTATAAAGATCGGTTTTGTTAAATATTATGACCGCGGGAATTTCATATGCTTCGCTCGTAGCCAGAAATCTGTCGATAAACCTGAGGGTTGTTCTTGGTGCGACCAGGGAAATCATTAGGAATGCCTGATCGAGATTGGCGGCAAGAACATGTGATTCTTTTGACAGCTTAGAAGATTTTCTTATAATATAATTATTTCTTTTAAGTATTTCGGTAATTATACCTGTCTTTTCCCTGTCAAGTCTGTAAAATTCCACTTTATCACCAACTGCAACCGGATTTGTGGTGCGTATGCCTCTTGTTCTTAGCTTTCCCTTTATTTTGCAGGGTACGGTGTTTTTATTACTGTCCCTCACCGTATGCCAGCTACCTGTTGTCTTGATAACAATTCCTTTTTCCAATTACTGTTTTTTTACAAAAATAAGGATAATTGATCATCCGTGAATAAAAAACAGCGATCATATAATCGCTGTTTTTCTGGAAATATCAGTCTTTCTGGAAATCAATTTTTTGAAAATCAAACTATCTTGTTTTTTGTTACGAATTCACTGAGAAGCTCTTTCAGATCGGGTTTCCCAATTTCCTGAAGTTCATAGCTTACGTTGGTGGAGGGCTTGTTGATCTTGATTATTCTTTGCAGGTCAATTGGTGTGGCTATGACTACCGAATCACAATCCGCTCCGTTTATTGTTTTTTCCAAATCACTTATCTGTTCCTTTCCATAACCCATGGCAGGTAATAAAATACCGATTTCAGGATATGTCTCAAACGTTTCTTCAAGTTTTCCCACGATGTAAGGTCTTGGATCAACAAGCTGGCTGGCACCATATTTTTTTGCGGCAACTGTACCTGCTCCTATAGTCATATTCCCATGGGTCAGGGTAGGACCATCCTCTACAACCAGAACCCGTTTACCCTTTATTACCTCAGGGCTTTCCACTGTAAGCGGAGAAGCGGCATCGACTACGACAGCCGCAGGGTTTACCTTTTCGATATTATCCCTCAACTTCTGGATATTTTCGGGGGAAGAACTGTCTATCTTGTTGATTACCACAATATCCGCGACTCTGAGAGTCACTTCGCCGGGATAATAGGAAAGCTCATGACCGGCCCTGTGAGGATCAGTGACCGTTACCGAAAGATCCGGTTTATAAAAAGAGAAGTCGTTATTTCCTCCGTCCCATACAATTACATCCGCCTCTTTTTCTGCTTCGCGTATAATGGCTTCATAATCTACTCCGGCATAAATAACATTTCCTCTGACAATATGTGGTTCATACTCTTCCATTTCTTCAATTGTGCAATTATGCTTTGTAAGATCATCAATATGAGCATATCGCTGTACTTTCTGTGCAGCAAGGTCACCGTAAGGCATAGGATGCCTGATTGCCACAACCTTTAGTCCGAGTTCCATTAGTATTTCAATAACCTTCCTGGATGTTTGGCTCTTTCCGCAACCTGTTCTGACAGCACATACCGATATAACCGGCTTGCTACTTTTTATCTGGGTATGAGCAGGACCAAGTAGTTGAAAATTTGCCCCGGCGGCATTTACTATGGCGCTGACTTCCATCACCTCCTGGTAGGAAATGTCAGAATAGGCAAAGGAGCATGTATCTGCTCCCATATCCTTTATTAGGGATGGAAGTTCCTTCTGGGCATGGATGGGTATTCCTTCAGGGTATAGTTTCCCAGCGAGTTCGGCCGGGTATTTCCTTCCATGGATATCCGGTATCTGGGCGGCGGTGAATGCAACTACATTGTACTTCTCGTTATCCCTGTAATAAGTGTTAAAGTTGTGGAAATCTCTTCCGGCGGCTCCAATTATTATAACATTTTGTTTTCTCATAAAACGGTTTTAATTGATTATTTGTTAATGTAATGGTAAAGCGAAGCAGTTCCTCCTGTCAGTCAAAATTTTGTATTTTCTGAACAAAATATTGGCTTCTTTTTTTTACGGGAGAAATATACATGAAAATTTTTTCAGCCCAAACATTTTTGCTCCGGTGGCTAATTTTTGAACATTATTTCAATACGATGCACTCGAAAATAGGCAAATTAATCGAATAATTCAGGAAAAAGTTCAAAAACATATTAGATACTTCACTTCTTGATTCATTTATCATTATCTTTATTGTTGAAACCCTTAGACTATAGCACTCGTGAAATCTGACCCTGTAATTTGAATTTTCTAGCACATATCTATTTGTCCGGAGAATCTGATGAGATCAAGATTGGGAATTTTATTGGCGATTATGTCAAAGGCAGGAATTATGAAAAATATCCTGAGCTTGTAAGAAAAGGTATTGTTCTGCATCGAAAGATTGACCGGTTTACCGACATACATCCTGTGGTAAATCAGAGCAAGATGCATTTAAAAAAGCGTTTTCGCCGGTATTCCGGGGTAATTGTTGATATTTTTTACGATCATTTTCTGGCCAGCGAATGGGGAATGTTTTCCAGGCATCCTTTACCCCAGTACGTAGTCAATATGTATGAGATCCTTGTCAGTAATTATTTTATATTACCTAATGAAATAAAGACGTTTCTTCCTTTTTTCATTATCAATAACTGGCTCGAATCCTATACTAGTATCGAGGGTATAGAAGGTGTGTTAAGAAGAATGACCAGACGTACCTCTTTGCCCAATGAGACAACTTTTGCAATATCAGAACTAAGAAAAAACTATCATTTATTCCGGGATGAATTTTTGCACTTTTTTCCTGAAATGATTGCTTATGTTGAAAAGAATCATTCCATAGCAATTAATGAATTTCATTCTCCCGGCTACCTGAAATAACAGACGTAATTTTTATAAGCTGCCGAAGTAGTTTATATGCCTGTTTTAACTCTTCCATTACCTGGAATATATCAGGCAATACTTTGGGCATTACTTCAGGTATTCCATCCTGCTGGCGTCGAGCCTTAAAAAAATAAAGAGCATGATAGTATATGCCCACATGGCCGAGCCGCCGTAGCTGATAAAAGGAAGTGGAATGCCTATAACAGGAACCGCTCCTATTGTCATTCCGATGTTTACGGTTATATGGGTGAAAAGAACAGCTACCAGAGAGTACCCGTAAATTCTTGCAAAAGAAGATCTTTGTCTTTCCGAAAGATATATTATCCGTAAAAGCAGAAATACAAACAGGGAGATTATCATAAAAGATCCTGCAAATCCGAATTCTTCACCTATTGTACAGAAAATAAAATCAGTACTTTGCTCTGGTACGAAATTAAACTTGGTTTGTGTTCCCTGCAGATATCCCTTACCGGTCAGACCCCCGCTTCCAATGGCTATTTTGGACTGGTTTATATTATAACTTTGTCCCATCGGGTCATCATCAAATCCAAGAACTATGTTTATTCTGCTTCTCTGATGAGGCATCAGTACATTATCGAACACATAATCGACCGAGTAGGTATAAACTATGGCGGTTATAAGAAAACCCATAAGGAGCGGAGCATATCGTTTCCTGTATGCCAATGCCATGATAAACAGGATTATGCTGGCTGTAAGTGCTGCAACAATAAGTTTAATCTCCAGCAGGGCTTCAGAATAAAACATATAATATATGCCAATAACCAATGAACCGATAAGGGAAAATAAAAACCCGGCTTTGATGGATAATTTTACATTACGTCCAAGTGCCAGGTGAGTGATAAATGCAACAGATAACAGGAGTATGAGCATATTTGTAACTGTCATCAACAGTGCCAGTACTGAAAGTATCATGAAAATAAACATAAAAAAAAGAACGTATCCGCTCAGACCTTCCCTGAAAAGCACCAGGATAAATGACATGAATACAAGGGCAGAGCCTGTATCGGGCTGGAGAGTTATGAGCAGTACCGGAAGAAAAATGATACCTGCCAGGTTGAGCAGCACTCTTGTATCATGTATTTTTTGTTTGGAGTTACTAAGATATTGTGCCAGGGCCAGGGCTGTTGCGAGTTTGGCAAATTCAGCCGGCTGTATCCGGATTCCAGCTATCTGGAACCATGCCTTTTGAGCATTAACCTCAATACCAAAAAACAGGACGGCTATCAGAAGAAAAATAGTAAATGCATAAAAGAAATATGAGAAAAACGGAAAAAACTTGCTGTCCGTCATCATTACCGCAGCAGCCAGAAATATGGCTGCCGTAATCCAGATGAATTGCTTGCCGTGATTTTTGGAAGTATCTAATATGCCCTGGCTGGCCTCTTCATAACCGGCAGAATATATACTTAACCACCCAATGAGAAGCAATAAAAGATAAACCAGTACTGTTATCCAGTCAAGATTTCCCCATACATTAATTTTCCGGTTCATTTATTCTTCCCCCTCCGTTTCGGTTTCTGATGTTACAAGATCCTCCCTGTTTATAAAATCAGCCTTTAACATGCGATCTTCAAGCCATTTTCTGGAAACCTCCCCTGTAAGGTATTTTTCAATGATCAGACTGGCAATGGGTGCCGCCATTGTTGATCCGTAGCCGGCATTTTCGACATATACAGCAATGGCTATTTTTGGATTATTCCTGGGAGCAAACGCCACAAAAACGGAATGATCATCACCGTGGGGATTTTCTGCAGTCCCCGTCTTTCCGCAAATATCAAGTCCCGGCACCTGTGCAATTCTGGCAGTACCCCCGTCAGGACCGTTAACTGTCCGGTACATCCCTTCTATTACCGGTTCAAACCATACCGAGTCTATGGTTGTATAGATCCTTTCTTGAAAATTGTTACCTGCTGATTCATTTTCAATGCCTTTCAGAATATGAGGAGTTATATAATAACCCCTGTTAGCAAAGGCAGTTGTCATATTTGCCATTTGTATCGGAGTGACTTCCATTTCTCCCTGTCCGATAGCCATGGAAACAAGTTGCAATGACCGCCACCTGTTTTCCCCGTAAAAACGGTCAAAATAACTGGCCATTGGTACATTTCCCCTCAGCTCATTGGTGAAATCACCATTAAGCCGGTCACCCAATCCGAATGATCTTACATGATCCGACCATACATTGTAGCCATTAGTTACCGAGCCGAATTTTGGATGGTCAAGAAGGTCTCTGAAAACATGACAG
>CAZFOO010000114.1:0-12159 GCA_964520585.1 uncultured Bacteroidales bacterium | reverse complement strand
ATCATACCAGGCGGTGCGGGCAGCATTGTCAAATCCGGCAGGTTCACTGCACCATGAATGACATTTTGCCTGCTGCTTTTTACTGGAAAGAGGTCAGGAATAATCAGACTTGAGCTTTGTAACCATTTCATTAATTGCACGTCATAAGGATAACCATGAATATTGATCTGGCTTTCCATTATTAAAAGGTTTTTACATTATGTTTAAAAATTATCTGTTAACGGCAATCAGGAATATTTCAAAAAGAGGAGTATTTTCTGTTATTAATATTGCAGGTCTGGCTATCGGAATGGCCTGCAGCATACTTATCCTTATGTGGGTTCACCACGAACTCAGATTTGACAGGTTCCACCCTGACCATGAAAATATTCAGCGAATTGCATTCAGGCTTACTTTTTCCGGGACAACCATGGATGGTCCTGTTGCCATGGCACCGCTTGCCGCTTCACTCAAAGAAACATTTCCTGAAGTGGAAGATGTTGTAAGGATACACAAACTTGAAAATGTTAATTTGGGTATTAAGACCGAACATTTCATTGAACCCCTTGTTTTAATGGCCGATTCATCTTTTTTTGAGCTTTTCGGATTCGAACTTGAAACGGGAGACCCCGGCAATGTGCTGAAAACGCCATTCAGCATTGTCATTACAAAGAAGCTTGCTGAAAAATATTTTGGAGAGAAGAATCCGGTGGGTGAAACTATCGCCTTGAATAATAATCATGATTATACCATAACAGGAGTTGCGGCAGATCCACCATCAAACTCACACATTTCGTTTAATGCAATAACTTCGTTTGAAACGTTATATGAAACATCTTCTCCGGATGCAATGGACGGGTGGCTTTCACTTTCCTATTATACCTATATTAAATTCAAAAAACATTTTAGTGAAGATAGGTTTTTCTCCAGACTAAACGACTTGTTTGAAGAACGGTTTGGAGAAGAAGCCAGGGAATTTGGCATTGAACTGGTTCCTTTTTTGCAACCGGTCGCTTCTGTTTACCTCGATTCGAATACTTCCTTTGAGCTTACTCCCTCCGGTAATAAGGCGAGTGTCAAGATATTCCTGGCAGTTGCTCTTTTCATACTTTTACTGGCATGTATCAATTTTACGAATCTCAGTACGGCAAAAGCTTCGCTGAGGTCAAGGGAGGTGGGCATAAGAAAAGTCTCGGGTGCTTCAAGACTGGATCTTATTAAGCAATTCATCGGTGAATCACTTGCATATACATTTATTGCACTGGTGATTGCAATTCCATTAATTGAACTTGCACTTCCGTTTTTTAACAATATTACAAATGTTCATTTAACCTTTCTTAATTCCGGCAACTGGAAATTTCTGTCCGGGTTGCCTCTATTTTTATTAATTACAGGCATTATTGCCGGCTTTTATCCTGCTTTTGTTCTGTCCGGTTTCAGTCCCTCAAAAACCATCAAAGGAGCAAAACAGGTTACATCGGGCCGTACCTGGATAAGAAGCAGTCTGGCTGTTTTCCAAATGGTTATTTCCATAACATTGGTTATATGCACAATATTTGTCTGGAAACAGTTGACTTTTATTAATGCCAAAGATCCGGGATTTGATAAGCATAATAAAATTATTATTCCGCTTGTTACAGGTAACCTTCAGAGTAAAAAGGATATTTTAAAACAGGAATTATCGAGTATTGCCGGGGTTAAGGATATTTCGTTTTCAAATTCCTATCCCGGAATTGATTTTAACGGGACCAAATACATGCCTGAGGGATTTGATGAAGCGATAGTGGGAAGGTATATTAACACCGATCATAACTATCTGGATGTAATGAATATTACAATAAGCAACGGAAGAAATTTCGATCCTTCTTTTTATACCGATACAATGGCAGTAGTTGTAAACGAAACTGCTGTAAGAGAATTTGGATGGGACGACCCTCTGAATATGACTATCGGAAGGGGGCGGAGCGGTAACGAGTTCGATAGTTACAGGGTAATAGGTGTTGTCAGGGATTTTCATTTCATGTCAATGCACCAGCTTGTTGAACCTCTTATTATACATTTACTGAAAGATGCTCCCCGGTATATGACCTTAGATATTAAGCCGGACAATTTGCTTGTAATTTTACCTGTTATTAAATCCAGGTGGGAAGAAATCAATCCCGATGATCCTTTTGAATTCCGCACTTTGTCTGAAGCCTATGATAATCATTACAGGTCGGAACATCAATTGAGAAAAGTGTTTTCATCTTTTTCTTTCCTTGCTTTTTTTATTGCTGCGCTGGGCTTGTTCGGGATGACTTCTTTTATGGTGGAGAGCAAGACAAAAGAAATAGGAATCAAAAAGGTCTTTGGTGCACCAGTGTCGATCATAATTGCCGGGTTCTTCAAAAGCTTTGGGTTATGGCTGCTTACGGCAAATCTTATTTCGTGGGCAATTGCCTGGTATGTTGTAAATTACTGGCTGAGTACATTTGCATATAAGATTTCGGTAAGCAATCCTCTTGTATTCCTTGGAGCTGCTTTAGCTTCAATCTTAGTTGTTCTTTTGGCAGCAGGATACCAGGTCATACGGGCTGCATATATGAACCCTGCAGTTTCGCTTCGCTATGAATGACAGTGCGGTTTCGTACATAGGTTGTATCATAACCGTACAGACACAGTAAATTGTTTTTTTTAAGGTTCCGGCTATATGCCATAAATACAATGACATACCGGCATTGGTTTAATATTTGATAGACCCATCGATAAATAACTACAGTAACTTTGTTACCAAAATTGTTAAGAATCGTCAATTTATAAGAAAGGAATTATTATGTTCAAAAATTATGTTGTAATAGCTTTTCGAAACCTGTTGAGGAAAAAGGGATATTCTTTTATTAATATTTCCGGACTGGCAATCGGTATAGCAAGTTCCATAATGATATTATTGTTTGTGCAGGATGAGCTGAGTTATGACAGGCATAATGAGAATGCAGATAATATTTATCGCATTTGCATGAAAGCCAGCATGCAGGAGAACAATTTTCATGCTCCTATTACACCTGCACCAATGGCTGCTACCATGCTGACTGACTTTCCTGAGGTTAGAAGCGCCGTCAGGTTTTTTAATTTTGATTCGGCTCCTATTATAAGGAGAGGGGACAGGAGTTTTATCGAAGAGGGATTTGTGTGGGCTGATTCAACAATATTTGATGTATTTACATTGCCCATGGTTAAGGGTGATCCCAATACTGCCCTCACCCGCCCCAATACGATGGTACTTACTGAATCAGCTGCCAGCAAGTATTTTGGTGATGAAGATCCGCTCGGCCAGACCCTGGAAATGGGAAATGATAGGACAAATTACGAAGTGACCGGAATTATCGAAGATTTGCCTGTTAATTCACACTTTTCTTTTGATGTAATTGCATCATTTGTAACTCATCCAAACTCTCAGAACCAAACGTGGTTCAGTAATAATTATTTTACCTACCTGCTTCTTGATGACCAGGCCGATCCGGCTGACCTTGAGGCTAAATTTCCTGGTATGCTGGAAAAGTATCTCGGTCCCCAGGTTGAGATGGTTATGGGTGTTACTCTTGAGGAATTTTATGAAAGTGGTGAAGAATGGGGATACTACCTGCAAGATCTTACCAGGATTCATCTTCATTCAGATCTTCAATATGAAATTCAGGCTAATGGCAGCATTACAACCGTAATCGTTTTTTCTATTATAGCTCTCTTCATTCTTATTATAGCAAGCATAAATTTTATGAACTTGTCTACTGCCCGCTCTGCCGGCCGTGCAAAGGAGATTGGTCTTAAAAAGGTGGTGGGCTCCAGCCGGTCACAACTTGTCAACCAGTTCCTTGGTGAATCGGTTTTTCTCAGTTTTATTTCTCTGGTAGTTGCTTTGTTACTGGTAGAATTATTCATTCCGGCTTTCAATAATATATCCGATAAACAGTTGGAACTGCTATATTTTAATTCGTGGTTTACTATCCCGGCACTTCTTGCTGTTGGCATATTGGTTGGTTTATTGTCGGGCAGTTATCCTGCTTTTTATCTTGCTTCTTTTGAGCCTGTAAAAGTACTTAAGGGCAAGCTGCAGTCGGGTATAAAGGGTAGCAGGCTAAGGGGAGTGCTTGTAATCTTCCAGTTCATTATCACAATTGTCTTATTTGTAAGCACATTTACAGTATACAGGCAGATGAACTATGTTAATTCAAAAGATATGGGTATGGATCCGGAAAACGTGCTGGTCATTCATCGTGCTTATTCTATTCCACA
This sequence comes from uncultured Bacteroidales bacterium, assembly GCA_964520585.1. Classification (GTDB taxonomy): domain Bacteria; phylum Bacteroidota; class Bacteroidia; order Bacteroidales; family PUMT01; genus PXAP01. Next base: position 7,911 of record CAZFOO010000114.1, on the reverse strand, counting down.
GGAACAAAGGGAAACATTTTGCCAGGAACTTGACGGATTTTCCGGAATACTTGCAACCTCTAAAGCACACGCCATTCCAGGAACATCTTTTAGTGGAAATGCTTTCAGAAGGGAAGGTACTGCTTCCAGAGAACAGCATATAATATCAAATGCCTGGGTGGATCAGGATTATGGCGGCGTACTGGATCTGGAACTGGTGGCGGGCCGGTTTTTTTCACGTGATTATGCCAGTGATAGCCTGGCAGTTGTTCTTAATGAGACCGCCGTAAAGCATATGGGGTATAGTGATCCGCTCGGAAAGAGGGTCTTGCAGACAGGAGCCGGGGGAACCGAAGAGGCGCCCGAAGATCAGGCTTTTACAATAATCGGAGTGGTAAAGGACTTTCATTTTGAATCTCTTCATCAGACAATTGGTCCTGTGATACTTAGTCCGGGACAATGGGGTCAATATATCATAGTACGCTTACAGGGTGATAATGCCGCAGCTGCAATTGATTACATAAGAGGAAGATGGGATGAGTTTGTCGATGATCAGCCCCTGGAATATTCTTTTCTTATGGATGATCTGATTGCAGATTACAGAACTGAGCAGCGTACAGGCCTTCTTTTCTCGATATTTGCAATTCTTTCCATATTCATTGCATGTCTTGGATTACTTGGACTTGCTTCATATACCACGGAGCAGCGAACAAAAGAGATTGGTATACGCAAAGCCATGGGAGCTTCAATTAGTTCTGTAATGATGCTGCTTTCAAGAGAGATCAATCTTCTTGTTTTTATATCGACCTTGCTTGCATGGCCCGTTGCCTGGTATTTTATGAGCAGCTGGCTGGAAAACTTTGCATACCGGATTGAGTTGGGAATCACTGTTTTTATCATTGCCTCTTTTATTACCTACCTGATTGCCCTTAGCACTGTAAGCTTTCAGGCTTATATGGCGGCACGGCTCAATCCGGTAGATACTTTACGAGACGAGTAAGGCTGAAGGTTCCCTGTTATTTCTGGTATGATACCGGGGCAGAAGTCATGTTGCTTTAACCGGTTACTTTTCCTTTAAAATCCACACTAGAGGATTATTCAATATCTAACGACATGATGAAGATCTTCTGAAAATAACCTTTCGGATAGGAATTCAGATCTGCTTTATTATTTGGCTGCTTCCTGATATTCTTCCAGCAAATCCAGTCCTTTTTGAGTTGCCACACCTCTGGTCATGCTGATTATAATGTTTTCATAAACCTCAGTTATAGAAAATTCTTTGGCAGGAAATATACTTTGGTCAGATAACATATACAACTGTTCAATTAAGATGCGGGCAATGATCTCTTCTTTAATGTCTTTTCTGTATATCCCCTGCTTTTTCCCTCTTTTCAGAAGGTTAAGAATAAGTTGGTATGAATCGATCTTGCCCTGCCTGACTTTCTCATCCCAGATTTCCGGGTAGAGGCGTTGAAGGTCTTTATAATATCGTGGATTAATGCCTGCAAGCAATTCGGAGCCGTTTCTCAAAAGGCTCAATACTGCTTCTATAATGTTGTCAGATTCTTCTAATATTTTATTGTTAATGTCATTTTGCTCATCATGCAGTAAATCAAGTGTCTCTCGTATCAAAGAATCTTTATTCTTGAAATTTTCATATAAGGTTCGTTTGGAAACCTTAAGGTTTTGGGCTATGGTGTCCATTTTTACTTTTTTTACACCAATCTGAAAAAAAAGGGATGCAGCCTCTCTTTTTATTTTTTCCCGGAATTCCATATAAAAAACAACCAAAATAAATGGATAAATGTTTTTCCGAAAATACAGTTAATATCTGAAATTTAAAAAAACTTTCTTAGAAAAAGCAGTCCTCTATATTTATAAAGCATTATACTGCAAGAATTGGACAATTATAAAGTATCATATCTCCCCTGATTCGGGAAGTTTTAACATGTAAAGGTTAGATGGCTTTAAAAAAGCGGGATTTACACATTAAAGGATGAGCAAAATCACCGTTTACACCGGGTTTGATATTTTGATTAGAAGTATTTTTGGGGTATTCCATTGCATATAGTTTTTAATATATTTATGTTTCCTATTATGAAGTCGAAAGGGATTTTAATCATATTATTTATTTCAACAATTTTTATTTTGCAGTCTTGTAATGTGCATCCCGTCTGTCCGGCCTATGCAGAAAAAAGTGAAACTGAAGAAGTGCCCGGGCGAACATAAATGTCCGGATAATTCCCAACTAGCAAACTGAGGGTTGAGTTAATTGACCTTGTCGATTAAATATGCTGTATTCAACTCTTTTAAAACTATTGGTCAAGTAGCTATTTAATATGCAAATAGTTTATTGTCAGATAAATTTTATGAAATTCATCTGATTTGTATCCATGCTATTTTTTGTGACTTAAGTATCATTGGGATTCACATGGGAATGACCTCTAGTAGGGTGCTTTAAAGATCTTCCAGTAGTAATAAAACCAGGATGTATTTATTAATAGATTTTCAGAGGATAATTTTTTTATATTATTTTCTGAAAATCTATTAATCTTAATTGAAAAACAGTTGCATTTCAATTTAAATTTATTTAAATTGAATGCAATAATATAGTTTTTTTTCAGGGAGCTGACTTTAATATACAGGACTCTTCTGGACACATCTAAACTCACATCAGGGAGTCGAATACCGGATCAGATGTTTTTATGCTAATCCGCGATCCTTTTTGCAATGGCTGCATGCCATGTAACCGGGTTGTAATTTTTTTCCCGGAACCGGATGTTTTTTTGCGGTCTGATTCCCCGTTATAAAAAACGGGTAAGGTACCCGGTTGACCACGGAGCCGGTTAACTATTAAGCACTTGATTTTAGCTTATACAATTAACAGTAAAGGCAATATATCAAAACAATCTTATTTTCACTAAATCTAACATTATGAAAAAAAAGCTTTTTTCATTAATCGCATTGCTGTTTAGTGTTATCCTGATAACAGGATGTAACCGCGCAGCAGATACTAAAATTGGATTCAGTGTTGGTCCGTCACATGAAAGATGGGAAAGGGATATTGATTATTTTTCTACCCGTATTTTCAATGCAGGTGCTGAACTTTTTATTACCGAGGCTGAGAATGATCATGAAAGACAAGTGGAACAGGTAAAGGAACTGTTAAAAAGAAAAATTGATGTTCTGGTCCTTGTTCCGGTGGACAGCAGGAGGGCTTCACAAATAGTACAACTTGCTCACCAGAATGATGTAAAAGTCATAGCATATGATAGGATCGTTAATAATTGCGATCTTGACTTTTACATTTCTTTTGATAATATGAAAGTTGGTGAGATGCAGGCTGAATATCTGACCAGGATCAAGCCGGAAGGAAGGTTTGCCCTTCTTGGAGGCGATGTAAAAGATGATAATTCTTTACAGCTAAGGTTAGGGCACATGAACATCCTGCAACCGTTTGTTGAAAGTGGGAAAATATCTATTGTATTAGATGAGTATGTGAAAAATTGGGGTGATGACGAGGCTTTCAGGATAGTTGACAAATACCTTGAGTCTAATCCTGACCAGCTTGATGCGGTGGTGGCTTCCAATGACCAGATCGCAGAAGGCGCATTCAGGGCAATCGAAAAACACAATATGACCAGCAGGGTTTTGCTTTCCGGCCAGGATGCCGAGGTGAGTGCCTGCAAGCGGATCATAAAGGGTGATCAAACCATGACTGTATATAAATATATTGAAACTCTTGCCACGTCAGCTGCTTCTGCCGCTCTTTCACTTGCTCAGGGCAATCCTGTAATGAATACACAGCTTTCAATTAATAACGGAAAGGTCATGGTTCCTGCAATTCTATTATCTTCTATGATTTCAGTTCATCCGGAAAATTTAAGGATGACTGTAATTGCAGACGGTTATCTTAATGAAGACATGGTATTCGGAACAAACTAATTTTTGAATTTCAAACAATAGAATCAATATCAAAAGAGTTTTATATTTTTACAATTCTAATGATATTCTGAATATGGGAAATAATTATCTGTTTATCCTTTTTGCGGCCTGTTTAATAATTACCGGCTTGTTTGCAAATGCTCAGGTTGAAGCTCCCGAGATGAATACCGTTGATACACTTGTATATCTTGGAGGCAAACGCGAACCGGTTAATATAGCTAATATTACTACTGCAAAGGTTTTTTACACAAATCTGGAGGATGATACAATATTTGAAATCGACAGGAAACAGGTAGAGAAAATTATTTACCGTACCGGCAGGGTAGAAGTTTTAAACCGTCCGGTTTTTGAAATGATCTCAGAAGATGACTGGCGCCATGTTTTTATGACCGAAGATCCGGAAGAGATTCGGGGATTGTATGAACGAGGTCCTATTGAGGTTACTGCTGCTGCCAGCAGAAACAGAAGAGCTACAGTCAGAAATGCCGAGATTCGACTTAAACGTCAGGCTGCTTCCCTTGGCGCTAACATGATACTTCTAGAAAGCACAGAATTCAGGGGTGGTTTTGGAGATATTCCCTCTATAACCATGAAAGGAATTGCTTATGGTTTTATGCCTCTGCCGGAGGAGGAAGAAGAGGCCCCCTTTTAAAAAGATTTGGTTATAAAAATTGCCGGAAATGCCCATGGAATATTTTATGCGTAAAATTACACATAGGCGCTTGAAAAAATTTTATATTAGCATTTATCAGAATATGCCTTTGATAAATTCTTCTTTGGAGATATTGTGAAAATAATCTGAGAATGCCGTTGATTGAAGTTTATTGCGGATTTCAGTTTCGTCATGTTTTATACCGGCAAGTATATTTTCAAATTCTGAAATATCAAGTTCATTAAAAAAATCCCCATGGATTTTAGCCCTTTGGATATATCCTTTTGAAACGTTGAGCTTAACCTGCATAAGACCCCCATTGGTCATAAATGACCTTTCAAAATCGTATTTTGGCGAATATCCAAAATTCCATTGCCATGTCATATATTTTTCATGTCTCAGTTTATTGATATGATCAATATCATTAGCTGTGAATTCATATATTGAAGAATCAGGGAACCTGGTCATAATATGATCCAATATCAAATCTCTGAACTGAGTTACATCCAAATCTGTTTTCAGATGTTCTTTAATATTGGTGACGCGGCTGCGAATACTTTTTACCGCCTTACTTTTATATTTCAATGGATTTACTTTCAGGGCCAGGTTGAGATCTTCCATAACCGATGAAAAAAGCAGTGTGCCATGATGAAGGACTCTTTTTTTATAAACATGTTCGGCATTCCCTGAAAATTTTCTTCCATGGATGGTGAGATCATTGCGACCCTGGAATCTGGCATCAATCGAAAGCTTTTGTAACACTTCAAGGACTGGTTTGGTGTATTTCCTGAAGTCCACAAGATGACCCTCATGACCGGTCATTATAAAAGTGAAATTCAGGTTGCCAAGATCATGAAATACAGCACCACCTCCGGAAAGCCTCCGCACTACCCTGATATTCTTTTCTTTGATGTATTCCATATTGATCTCGGCCAGAGTATTTTGGTGTTTCCCTACAACTATGGTGTTTTCATTCCTCCAGAGCATGAAACAGTCATCTGAGAAATTATGAAGAATATATTCTTCAGCTGCAAGATTGAAATATGGATCAGTACTGGAATGAGCAATGCAAAGCATATTTAGAGCAAATTTAAATATCTTCAAAAATATACATTAATTTTTTTCAGTCAAAATTACACACAGATGCATGAAAGAATTTAACCTCGTCAAATGTGCATGAAATTTTTTAATCTGAAATTACACACATACAGATGAAAAAATTTCATGGGAAAGCGCAGCGGTTCCGACTGTAAGCATAAATTTTGGATATTTTTTATTGCAAAATTTATGCTTTTTTACAGGAGAATTACACATGCTTTTTTTAGTGCTTTTATATTTTTACATCAGATGTGTGATTCATGGGCGAGTAAGTAAACGGCAACTGGTAAGATGGTTTATACCTCTTCGGGGGAAGGATGAAAATATCTATCTTATCAGTTCGTAATCCGAAGATAGGTGTCATGCATAACTGCACGGTATTGCTTCAGAGGGCGTTTGGCTGGTCCTTTTTGAACTGCACCTGCCTCAAAAAGCTCAAATTGTGATTCGCAACAAGGGCAGACAGCAACAAGCAATTCGTCATCGAAATCTACTGCACAATCTGCTGAAGGCTGGTAGGGACAGGTCCTGTCGAAGGCATTAAACTGCTTATCAGCAGTTCTGAAAATAATAATACCATTAACACCTCCCGGCAATGTTTTTGCCTGAAGAATGCCTATTGTTGAAAGTTGTGCAAAATGAAGAGTCATATCAACCGGCACATACGGGATCCAATCTTCGTTATCATCACATCCAATAAAGCTGATAAATATCAATGATATAATAATTGTTTTTACTAACTTTGAATTCTGTAACATTTATTATTCAATTAATTTTATACAAAACTACACGAAATTTTGTTTATCTTTATGATAACATTGTTTTGTTGTATATTGTTGTATTTTATCAATTAATCCTTAGGCTTTTAAAGACTATTTTGTCAAAATGCTTCAGGGTTAATTTTTTTCTGTGCAACACAACAGGTCATTTATAAAAGGTTATTATTTTTAAAGTCTGAATTAGACTGTATTTTTAGCATTATTCCTCAGGTGAAATTCATATTTTTTTGTTTGATTTGGCAAAAGAATCATTCAAATAAAAATTTGTAATTATTTTAAGCATATAGTAAATAATAAGAATTATTATGGAAGGCTTTTTGGAAAGTTTTATATACCTGCTCATAACGATTGTTATCCTTGTTCTGAGTATGCGAAACAAGAAAAAGGTGGAACCTGAAGGTGAAGAGTCTTCTGCACCAGAGCATCCATTTTCTGATCTCTTTGGGGATGAGGGAGAAGAAGACGATAACGTCACTCTTCAGCCTGAAACACTTCAAGAGGAGCATGTAGACCAATTAGAAAAGCCCTCTCCATGGATGTCTGAAACTGATGCCAGAAGTATGGTTATGGATGCTGATCAGATAATTAAGGAGGCTGCTGAAAATAACCCAATTGCAAGGCTTGAAGGAGAGGTTGAGGATGATGTTTATGGCATAGGACATTCTGATGATGGAGGTATTTCATTTGACCTCAAAAAGGCGGTTATTTATTCTGAAATAATTCAGCGTAAGGTTTTCTAATAATCTTTAGTGTTTTTTATATTACTCCGGCAGATTCTCCTGAACTTTTACCGGACGAATGATAACAATTCATTTACCATAGGTTTTATTGAACAATAAAGGAATCAGTCTTGAATGATTTTGATAATGTCTGCATTATGAAGTTGGATTATTAAAATTTTATATCTTTGCCCGCGAAAGAGTTCCGGGTTTCCGGAATTCTTTTTTATTTTAATTAAAAATTAATTGGATCATGAGTAAAGTTTCTTATTTAACAGAAGAAGGTTTACAGAAATTAAAATCTGAACTGGAACATCTTAGAGGTGTTGAACGTCCGGAAATTTCTAGGCAGATAGCTGAAGCAAGGGATAAAGGTGACCTTTCGGAGAATGCCGAATATGAAGCTGCAAAAGAAGCTCAGGCAATGCTTGAGATGAAAATTTCCAGGCTAGAGGACTCTCTTGCAAATTCACGTATTCTTGATGAGTCCATGATAGATACCAGTAAGGTTCAGATACTGAACAAGGTGAAAATCAAGAACAAATCCAGTAATTCCATAATGGAATACTTTATAGTCTCCGAGTCAGAAGCGGATATCAAGGCTGGCAAAATATCTGTTAATACACCTATTGCAAAGGGTTTACTTGGGAAGAAGGTAGGGGATGAGGTTGATATTGTTGTCCCTTCCGGAAAGATTACGCTTGAAATAATTGAGATTTCCAGATAATAAAAAAATCAT
>CAZFOO010000113.1:0-12230 GCA_964520585.1 uncultured Bacteroidales bacterium | reverse complement strand
TTATCTGTCTGGTGCCGATATTAGAAGTCATGATAATAATGGTATTCTTAAAATCAACCCTTCTCCCGAGACTGTCTGTAAGTTGCCCTTCATCAAGAACTTGAAGAAGTATGTTGAATACATCCGGATGAGCTTTCTCAATCTCATCAAAAAGAACGACGGAATAAGGATGTCTTCTTACCTTTTCTGTAAGTTGTCCCCCTTCTTCATACCCTACATAACCCGGAGGTGCCCCGACGAGTCTTGACACGGAAAATTTCTCCATATATTCACTCATGTCGATACGAACAAGGTTATTGGCGCTTTCAAACAGGTATTCTGCCAGGACCTTGGCAAGCTGGGTTTTCCCAACTCCTGTTGGGCCTAAAAAGAAAAAAGAGCCAATTGGCTTGTTTGGATCTTTAAGACCGGCACGGTTTCGCTGTATAGCGCGCACAATATTTTTTATTGCTTCGTCCTGACCAATTACACGATCTTTAATTTCATTACCCATGTTCAATAATCTCAATCCTTCTGCCTGGGCAACTCTTTGCACAGGAACTCCTGTCATCATAGCAACAACTTCAGCCACTTTATCATCATCAACCAGCTGGCGGTTTTTTGATAATTCTTTTTCCCAACGCTGTTTTTCATTATCCAGCAGATCCAATAGTTCCTTCTCCTTGTCCCGCTGACGGGCCGCCAGTTCAAAGTTCTGGTTTTTAACAGCCTTTACTTTTTCTTGTCGTGTATTATCTATAAGGTTCTCAAGCTCAAGAATCTTCTGAGGAACAACAATATTGGAAATATGTACCCGGGAACCTGCTTCATCAAGGGCGTCAATAGCCTTATCAGGCAAATGCCTGTCCGACATGTACCTGCTGGTAAGACTTACACATGCCTGCAATGCTTCTGGTGTATAATAGACGTTATGGTGGTCCTCATACCGATCTTTAATGTTATTTAGAATTTCAATTGTTTCATCGGGACTTGTAGGTTCAACCATTATTTTCTGAAACCTGCGTTCCAATGCTCCGTCCTTTTCAATATGTTGCCTGTACTCATCAAGAGTGGTGGCGCCGATGCACTGTATTTCGCCTCGTGCAAGTGCAGGTTTTAACATATTGGCGGCATCAAGTGATCCGGTTGCTCCACCGGCTCCTACAATTGTGTGTATCTCATCAATAAAAAGGATGATTTGATTGGTCTTGGCAAGTTCGTTTAATATTGCTTTGATCCTTTCTTCAAACTGCCCCCTGTATTTGGTTCCGGCAACAATTGAAGCCAGATCAAGGGTTACAACCCGTTTACCAAAAAGCACCCTGGATACTTTCTTTTGTATGATCCTTAGCGCAAGGCCTTCAACAATTGCTGATTTACCCACTCCAGGATCACCTATAAGCACGGGATTGTTTTTCTTTCGGCGACTTAATATCTGAGCCAGTCTTTCAATCTCTTTTTGCCTTCCCACAATGGGATCGAGCCGGTTTTCTTCAGCTGCCTTGGTAAGATCTATTCCGAAATTATCAAGGACAGGTGTTTCAGAACTTGATTTACTCCCAGGTGTTTGTGAGGATTTTCCTCCACCAAAAGATGCTTTGGAGTCATCATCATCATCATCACTTGGAAATTCAGCTTTTGTTTCACGCTGTTTTTGGTCAAATTCATCTTTGAAAACGAAATAATCGATATTATTGGACTCCAGTAATTGAGTAACCATATTTGTTTCATCTTTTAAAATGGCAAGTAGAAGATGCGCTGTGTCAATTGTTTCACTCCTGAGAGACCTTGCTTCAAGGTATACCAGTTTCAAAACACGTTCAGCTGTTTTAAGCAGCGGAATATGTTCCATTTCAGCAGGTGACAATTCTTTTCCTGCCTGGAGATGGTCTTCGATTCTATTTCTGATTAAAGAAAGGTCCACTCCAAGGGACATCAAAATATCTATTGCTTCACCTTCTCCGTCTCTAAGAATTCCAAGAAAAATATGTTCAGAGCTTATATTTCTGTTACCCAAACGGATAGCTTCTTCCCTGCTATAAGACAATACATCTTTTACCCTCTGTGAAAATTTTGCATCCATAGTATTTACTAATATTCAGAAATTAATTAATTTTTAAAATAATATTACAAAGTTACAAATAAAATATAAAGAAAAGGATGTTGATATATTATGAGTTTTTCTCAATAATTTTAAACAATTTATGGCTAAATTAGCACTCAAATTTTTTGCACATACTTAACCCGAATATAAATGATTTCAGGCTTTAATATAGTTTCGGGTTAAATCCGGTTAAAAATAAAACATATTAAAAAACGTTTAATTGCATTCATTTGTTTACCGGATGTAATTTTAACTTTACATCCTGATCTAATACGGTTTAAATAAATAAATATTATGTTGGAAGGAGACAGATTATTAAAAGTTAACATCGAAGAGGAGATGAAATCCGCCTACATTGATTATTCAATGTCGGTTATAGTATCCCGGGCACTTCCCGACGTGCGCGATGGATTGAAACCTGTGCACAGAAGAGTGCTTTTTGGTATGTCAGAATTAGGTATACTTTCTAACCGGGGTCATAAAAAATCTGCAAGGATAGTTGGTGAAGTATTGGGTAAATACCATCCTCATGGTGATTCTTCAGTCTATGAAGCAATGGTGAGAATGGCACAAACCTGGTCATTGCGTTATCCGCTGGTTGACGGCCAGGGAAATTTCGGTTCAGTAGATGGTGACAGTCCCGCAGCAATGAGGTATACAGAAGCAAGGCTCAGAAAGATCGCCGAAGAGACTCTTGCCGATATGGATAAAAACACAGTTGATTTCCAGCTTAATTTCGACGATACCCTGGAAGAACCAACTGTACTACCAACCAAAATTCCAACATTGCTTATTAATGGGACATCAGGAATTGCAGTTGGCATGGCAACAAATATGCCCCCTCATAATCTTTCTGAAGTTGCAGATGCTATAGCAGCATATATAGACAACAGGGATATTGAAACGGAAGAACTGATGCATCACATGAAAGGTCCTGATTTCCCCACCGGCGCAATAATTTACGGAATGCAGGGTATAAAGGATGCCTTCAAAACAGGAAAAGGAAGAATTGTAGTCAGGGCTAAAACCGAAGTTGAAGTAACATCAAGCGGAAGAGATAAGATAATTGTTACGGAAATACCATATCTTGTTAATAAAGCAGAACTTATTAGAAAGACGGCAGAACTTATAAATGACAAAAAGCTTGAAGGGATATCATATATAAATGATGAATCCGACCGGAATGGAATGCGTATTGTTATTATTCTTAAAAAAGAGGCGGTTGCAAATGTTGTATTAAATAATTTGTATAAGTACACCCAGTTGCAGACAAGTTTCAGCGTTAATAACATTGCCCTGGTAAACGGTCGCCCCAGGATGCTTAATTTAAAACAGATTATCTCTTATTTTGTAAAACACCGGCATGAAGTAATTGTCCGCCGTACCCAGTATGACCTGGAGCAGTCCGAGAAAAAAGCTCATATTCTTGAGGGATTGCTTATAGCCCTGGATCATCTGGATGAGGTTATTAAGTTAATACGGTCATCTAAGACACCTGATGAAGCAAGGGAAGGATTGATTAGGAATTTCGATCTTACAGAAGTGCAGGCAAAAGCTATTCTTGATATGAGACTGCAAAGGCTAACGGGCCTGGAGCGTGATAAAATAAAGCATGAGTACCAGCAGTTGATGGAATTAATCGAATACCTTAGAAAAGTCCTTGATAGTGAAGAGATGAAGATGCAAATCATTAAGGATGAACTGCTTGATATAAAACAACGTTTTGGTGATGAGCGAAGGACTCAAATTGTGCCTGATGAAGGCGAATTTAACCCTGAGGATTTTTACGCAGATGATGAAGTAGTTATAACAATATCGCATCTTGGATATATAAAAAGGACTGCTCTAAGCGATTACAGAACCCAAAGAAGGGGAGGAGTTGGTGCAAGGGGTAGCAGTACCAGGGAAGAAGATTTTCTTGAACACATGTTCGTTGCCACTATGCATAATACCATGTTGTTTTTTACAGAAAAGGGTAAGTGCTACTGGCTTAAGGTTTATGAGATACCGGAAGGGACAAAGACATCCAAAGGAAGAGCAATACAAAATATTATTAATATTGAACCTGAAGATAGAATTAAAGCTTTTATTAAGGTCAAGAATATGTCAGACCCTGAGTTTGTTAAAAACAATTATATTCTTCTTTGCACAGCCCGCGGCACAATAAAGAAAACTTCGCTTGAGGCTTATTCCAGACCCCGGTCCAAGGGTCTTAATGCAATCAATGTAAGGGAAGGTGACTATCTTCTTGAGGCAAAATTAACAGTCGGCACTTCTGATGTTATTATAGCAGTTAGATCGGGCAGGGCTATTCGTTTTCCTGAAACCTACGTCCGCCCGATGGGACGTACTGCCGGAGGTGTCAGGGGCATTACTATGGCAGGTGAAGAAGACAGGGTAGTTGGTATGATTTGTGTTGAAAATGAAAGTGAAGATGTATTGGTGGTTTCTGAGAACGGTTATGGAAAAAGATCACTTATTAGTGATTACCGGATCACCAACAGAGGAGGTAAAGGAGTGAAGACTATGAATATTACTGAGAAGACAGGTAAACTGACAGATATAAAGAGCGTTACGGATACCGATGATTTAATGGTGATTACCAAGTCAGGTACTACAATAAGGTTGGAAGTTGCCAGGATAAGGACTACCGGAAGAACGACCCAGGGCGTAAGGCTTATTAATCTGCGGGAAAACGAAACTGTTGCTTCGGTTGCTATAGTACAGGATAATAGTTCAGGAGATGATATCATTTCTGAGACTGGTAATACTGAGACTGATAACGCTGATGATGATATTGATCTGCAGGATTGATATTTTTGGCAGGGAATTTGAGATTCATTAAAATATGCCTTACATTTGGGCCTTTATTTTGAGTATAAAAACATTTATTGGATAAATTTTAAATTTTAAATTTTATATTATGAAACAGTTTATTATTATTTTCCTTACAGTTCTTGGTTTTTCATTTGCAGCTGAGGCACAAGAGGACTTAACACCAGAAGCCGTCGAAAGACGTCTGGAAAGAAACAACACCCGAATTGAACATGAAAGACATAGTCAAAGATCAAAAACCTGGGTTGACAGGGGAATTATTTTCCAGGATATTTTTGATGTGAATATTCAGTTCCTTTATTTTGGTATGCCAGAGGATGAATTAAGGCTTTTTATGGAAGAACCCAATGAAGAGCGGACAGAAGAAACTGAATTTGGTGAACGTAAAGTACTTGTTTACGACAATATCGAAGTATTTATAGAAGATGGTCAGTTAACAGGTTGGGATGAGACAGAAGTAATTCATGAAAAGCCGCTTGAGGAAGCTTATTCTGCTTTTCAGAAAGCTATAGAGTTAGAGAATTCCGATTCAGACGAAGGATTTTTCAGAAGAATATTTTCAGCGGATCAGGAAAACAGGATTAGGGATGCATACGTCAGGCTTCACGGACAGTTTGTAACTCAGGCAGTGCTCAGATATGAAGAAAACAAATATGAGGATGCTTTTCAGTCTTTCAAAAGATCATTAGATGTGGCAGATTCGCCCTATTATGAGGAATCAGTGGACACCGGACTTGTTTTTAATACCGGTTTTGTCGCTGGCTTAGCCGGTAAACATGAAGAATCGCTTACTTATCTCAACAGGGCCAAGGATCTCGGGTATGGTGAGGGTAGCCTTTATGTGCTTATAAAAGAAGCTTATGTCGAGTTAGGAGATTCAACCAGCGCAGAGGAGATCCTTCAGGAAGGATTCCAGGAATTTCCACAGGATAATACTGTTCTTGTAGAGCTTGTGAATTTCTATATCACTGCCGGTAATTCAGACGAAGCATTGAGTTACCTGGAGCTTGCAAAAGAACAGGAACCTGACAATCCTTCATTTCATTATGCTGAAGGAGCATTGTATGAGCAGATGGAGGAACCGGAAAAAGCAATGGAAGCATATAAGCGGTCACTTGAACTTGATCCCGATTTTTTTGATGTGAATTATAACATGGGAGTAATGCATTATAACCGTGCCGTTAGAATGCTCGAAGAAGCAAATGAAATAACGGATAATGCCGAGTATGAAAAAGCCCGGGATGAGGCCTATGAAGTATTAGCACTTGCTATACCTTTTCTTGAGAAGTCACATGAACTTGATCCTGAACATCAGGATACAATGGAAACTTTAAGAATTATCTACTACAGGTTAGGTATGGAAGATAAACTTGAAGATATGAATGTAAAACTTGGCCGTGAAGATCTGGAACAATAATTATTCAATAACCATATTTGGTTTAAATTGACTTTAGTGAGTTTTATTATAAAAAAGCCGGAATTTTTCCGGCTTTTTATGTTATGTTATATTATGATCAGTTTGACCAACACAAAAAATGCGTTTAGTTTTTTCTTTTGTATTCTATTTTTTAAAAAACTGGGAGGTAGGTGTTATTATTTCTATTTAACATAATATTAATTATAGGACAAACAAAGGGAAATTACGGCAGGCCTGAAATGCATGGTTAACATAAAATCAGTTGTCGCGGCTGATAGTGAGCCTGCCGAAGCACAGCCCTGCATAATTCGTTCGCAACCAGACGCTGATTATCCTTGAGAACGGCAGTCCGATAACGTTGCAGATTTTATGTTAAAGTAATTTCCCGACCATTGCATGTTAAATGTTTTTGTTTATCAGCTATAATGATATTATGTCTGCGCTCCACTGCGTTTCGCTTGCCCTCGCCAGGGCGCTCGGGTAAATAGATCGCACAGGCCTGCCTGGTGTGAATATTGGGATTATGATCTTTCAATTATCCCAATCCCGGGTTTGCAGCTTCGTCTTTGCGCTACTCAAATTATTTTGACGGCTTGTAAATCAATCACCGATGCTTTAAAATTGTATCCGGAATTGTTTGTCCTATAATTAGCCATTATTTTAAATAGCAAAACAACTGCCCGGATTGCTTTTAAAAAATTTTCTCCACCACCATCACACCTGCCTGCACTGCGGTTATATTGCCCGCGCTCAAAAAAGTTTTACTTTATATTAACTGACTTAATATCTTTATAACTAATTATTTAAGTGTTAACTGTCATTTCAATAATAAATTCTGCCTTGTCCCGCATAAGTATATGCAAATTTCGCCGCCGGCGGCTCAAGTTTGCTATACACATGCTCATCTGGCGCTCATAAAATCAAAAAACCAAGGCTGGCATCAAATCCGGGTAAAACTACGGCTCGGTTCTCCCCTGTGCATTTTAACTCGTTCCTCCCGGTGGTCGTCACTCAGACAAAAATGCACCGGCTCTCCCCTCTCGAACCTCCACCTTGTTTTAGCACCGGATTTCCTGAAGGCCTTTTATTTTTTGGTTTTGCAACCTTTGAATTATTAGGTTATGTTTTGGAAAATGATTGGATCCACAGAGGTTATCAAGCTTAAAAATTAATAAAAAGAAAAATGTATCGAATTTAAGAGTTCTTTAATTATGTCTGTTCTTTTTAAATCCTGCCATTATTTACAAGATTTTTCGACCCTATCTACACTTCGGGTGGATAAAAAAACCTGAAAACTCTTGCATTGATCATAATATTTTTCAAATATTTATCCCCCCTCTTATAGCTTTTAATAACTGTTTTTTAAATCGTTGTCGAGACGCCAAAAACCAGAAAACTATTTTAAGATCATTGTCACGTTTTTCGATTTTATGTACCTCTTAATAGAGGGCTATTGTTTAAATACGTTTTCTGAGGGTTTGTTGCTTTATGAATAAAGTACCTAATATGTATATTCCAGTGCAAAAATCAAATGGTGGATAAGAAAGGTCCTCGGTTAAAAAACAATTGTAGATTCAGAATAGATTATTTTAAATTATGGGTTATATAGAATATCATGAGAGGCTTGATTATCTGTTAAAGTTAATAAAGAAAGATATGGTTAGATCTCCTAAAGAATGTGCCGAAAAATTCAATTGTTCGGAAAAGACAATCAGAAATATGATAAATGTTTTAAGAAGCAAAGGGCACAAAATCTATTATAACAGATACGCAAAAAAATATATGCTGAAATGATTCACGGAAATTTTATTTCCGTCAAACAAAATATCTTCGTTAGTGGGAATATTCCTCAATATAAAATTTCCCTTGAGAATTTATTAAAGTTTTATGGATCCAACCTTAAAAGCACTGTCTTTTAATAATCAATTATAAACCCTAATAATGAGCTGATGCTATGAAATGATACTTTAAGCCAGGCGAATCGAGGATTTCAATGACATGGAAGTTTCGGTAATCAACCCGAGTAGTCTTCCAATAATTAAAACTGCAAAAATCCACCCTGCCATTGCTTTCAAGGTCAAACAGCAGGGTGGAAAGACTTAACAATTGTTGTCAAATCTTATAACATAACGCAAAATGAAAAGAAAAAGTTTAACTTTATGTGTATTAATCTTTATCGGATGTTGTGCAAGCTCTTTATTTAATTCTTGCTCTAAAGATGATGTACTTCAATCTAAAACGCTGGAAACCGATATTGTAAAATTCCAAACCATTGAAGAATATCATAATGCGCTTAATGCTGTACTTTCTATGAGCAGAGAGGAACGCAAAAACTATGAGGAATCAAAGGGGTACATGTCTTTTGGGAGACAATGTGATGAGTTTTATGACAAAGTGGATTTTGATGAATTTGAATCGATTGAAGATATTAAAGCATTTGCAGCCTCTAATGACTTCATTAAAGTGATAGAAGATGAGAATGGAGAATTCATTGTTGAAACGATGTTGTCTGCCCATCAAGACAAGTATTTTATTAATTCTGACAGGCTATTTCAGATAGGTGATTTTGTTTATAAAGTATTTGAGGATGGGACTGCTTCGACTCATGTAGACAATCTTCATAAATTGTTTCAAAACAAATCATATAGTGTTTATTCAATTCCAGAAGATGCTGAAATAACAGTTTCATATTTTAATTCCAGTAGGTCAACACCAAATCTTAAGGATGCAACTTATAACTGTGGGAAGAGTGATGTTTTTTATTCACCTGATAACTTAGACTACAGGGTTGCTGCTGGTGTTAATGTTGAGTTACGTAATTATTCTGGCGTACATACTTATACCATACTTTATGTAGCTACCACAGTAAAAGCTTTTCGGAAGAGATGGTGGGGTTGGGCTTTTAGTAATCGGTTATTAGAATATGAAACAAAAGTAGCTGTTGATCTTGAAACTGAATCCGGATGGGAACGAGAATTTCATAAAAAAAGTGAAACTCGAAATGTTGACGGTGAATATACTCATATGTTAGTTCAAAGATGGGTTTCAAGTGGGTATCATTACCAATATGATGTGCATTTTGGTGCATATGATTGCTCTGTGCATATGGTTAATCATGCAGGTGTTCAGGTAATGGGTTCCTGTAATGTGCATCTTTTCCCCTGGGGCTATTAAAATGTAATCGGGTCCATGCTACATATTCAAGTCTGGGCCCGATTTTTTTTATCGTAGATTTACCCCAATTTAAAAGTACCTAACATGTATATAAAGATTTACATCTATTGACTTTATTCTTAATTAGCACCAATACAATCATGAAAATTACAAACAGTTTTAAATTAATTGCAATCCTGGTGGTTTTATTAAGCTCAGGTCACACATATGCCTTTGGACAGGATAGCTACATCAAAGGCCGGTGGAATATTAAGGCAGGATATTCACAGTATAGCCTGGGATCCTCATCCAATAATATTGAAAACATGACCGGCCATTATCGTCTGGAAACAAATTACGGTTTTTTTGATGCCATTGAAACAGGTCTTTATTTTGGCTACTCTGAAATAGACACCTATGGGTATTCTGAAACCGACCCGACCTGGTTCTATGGTCTGAACCTGAACCTGCATCCACTCGATTGGCTTTTTGATTCTGAGCCTCCAGGATTTGAACTATACCTTACAGGCAGATATGGTTTTCGTAATTACCAGGGGAATCACAGCGAATATGGCATAGGCGGGGGATTAGCCTGGTATTGGGGCCGTTATTTTGGTATTTACCTGGAATATACATACGGCAATCACGGCGCTTTTAGGATTTATGACAATCATATGAAGCTGAGGTATGGTATTTCGATAAGGTTTTAATAATCTCACAATAGTTTGCAATATTGTTATTATGGCTAAGAATTTTAAAAAATTAATTCTAACATTAACCTGCATATTGTTCATATTTGCAGGTTGCTATGAGAAAGTTGATTGGGATGCTCCACCTTTCGAGTCGAAGCCGGTTATGAACAGCATACTGGTTGCGGGAAAGCCTGTTAAGGTGCATGTTTCCCTCGCTGTTCCATATGAAGCTAATAAATCTATAATCGTTGAAGATGCAGAGGTAAATCTTTTTGTTGATGGGGTATTTGCAGAAACCCTTGTATACCAGGAGGAAGGGAATTATCAGTCACAACTGGTTGCAGAGATTGATAAAGAGTACGTTTGCGAAGTCCATGTGGATAATTACCCTGTAGTACGCGGTTCAACAATCATCCCCAAACCAGTTAAAATTCTTGGTATTGAGCACATAAACATTGCGGGTGTTGATGAAGAGGGCCTTACCTTTCCTGCTGTGAAAATAACCTTTGAAAATAACCCTGATATATTTACCTGCAATGAGGTAATAATAAACACAATAAGTCGCTACGGGCAAGTGGGTCAGCAGTATAGTCGTGCATGGATATCTAATTTTACAGATCCGGTGCTGCTTAATGAGGGATTGCCGATTACTGTATTCAGTAATGAAATTATTGAAAATGATAGTTATACGATGACTATTAACTACTCCACTGGCCATAGAAGTAGTGATGGAGGGCCTATGGTTCCTATTTTCCAGCCCTTGAAAGTCGAATTCCGTACCCTCTCCCAAAGTTATTATCAATATGCAAGGCGATTATATCTGTATGAATATAACAATGACGAACCTTTCTTTTCAGGCGGGGTGCTTACCCCGTTTACTCTCTACTCCAATATCGAAAATGGCTACGGAATATTCGCGGGTTATTCCTTTGTAACCTCAGCTGTGATTATCCCTGAAGAATAAATATATATTGGCCCCCGGACTGTCAGGATGGCCAGAAAGCGAAGAATAAAAATTAATTTTCAGTGAAAACTAAAGAAATAACAAAACTACTCTCAATAGTCACTTTGGTTCTGGTTATTTCAACCACCAACCTGATGGCACAAACACGGGTATCGGGATTTGTGCGCGACAGCCTGACAAGGGAGGTGCTTATTGGGGCTCATGTGATTGACAGCACTACAAACAGGGCTGTAGTTACTAATAATAATGGTTTTTTCAGTATCTCTTCAACAGTCGGGAATCAGCTTACATTTTCCTTTGTTGGTTATCAACCTAAAACCATTATCATTGATAAATCAGCAGGCTCCCTGATGGAAGTATTACTCAGTCCGGGAACAGATATTGATGAGGTTGTGGTTACCCATATCAGTAGGCCGGCCTTTAATATTTCTTCACTGAGCAGTCTTGACCTTCAGCAAATACCTTCACTTGGAGCAAAACCGGATATTATGAAATCCATCCAGCTGCTGCCCGGGATCAGCTCACAATACGAAGGCTCCAGCCTAATTTCGGTTCGGGGAGGCAACCCGGGAGAAAATCTGTATCTTTTTGACAATGTAGCTGTAATATATGTCAATCATCTTGGTGGATTCATGTCCGTTTTTAACCCTGATATGATTAATAACATTGATATCTATAAAGGGGGCTTTCCTTCACGCTACGGCGGCAGGCTCTCTTCTATTATGGATATTGCCCAGCGTGAAGGAAACCCGAATACCTTAAGCAGTTCATTGAGTGTTGGGATTACCGATCTGACATACACAGTTGATGGCCCTATTAACTTCATTGAAAACTCTTCTTTCATGTTCACGGGAAGAAAAACACTCGTGGATCCTTTGCTCGGGTTGCTTACCTTTATGAATGATGCCAGCAGAAATATAATGGCTTATGGTTTTCATGATTTTAACGGGAAGTTTACCTGGAGGCCAAACCCGGAGAGCACCTTAAGTTTTAACCTGTACCAGGGTGATGATTACCTGGGCATCTTTTACAAAAAATCAAATGATGATTATATAAAGAAAGCAAGATATACAAATATATGGGGTA
>CAZFOO010000112.1:0-12313 GCA_964520585.1 uncultured Bacteroidales bacterium | reverse complement strand
GCTGGTACAATGATTACACCACTTACCGCACCAAATCGATGCGTACCATTGCCAACGAATTTGCCGGCATCATTCCACTCGAGCTGTTTACCTACGCCAATTATCCGCAGAATGAAGAGGGGGCAATGCAATATAACGTGTATAATTCAATTTTGGCCGGACACGGGTTTTGGGGTAATCTGCAATTGATGGCCCCTGATGAAAAAAAATGGGTAAATAAACAGGTACAACATTCAAAAAGAGTATTGTCTTCAATTATAGAGACAAAGCCAAAGGTGATTGGTGAAGTAGGCGATTCTCCTGAGATTTATACTGTGATAAATACTGACCGGGCAGCAGGTATGGTCATTGCTTTTTCTGAAAATCCGGTTCAAAAGAATCATTTGGTGCAACTTAACATAGATCATTTACTTGGGGTTTTAAACCATCCTTATTCATCTGAAGATTTTTTAGTTAATCTGCATTTTGATTTTCAGCAAAAACAATCATCAGCAGCCGCTTACTTCTTGCATAATGATTTTAACTATCAGGGAATCAGGTCTATTGTTTCTTCCACCGTTCCGATTGATGAAATTGATGTGCAAAAGAGCAGCCTGAATTATTTCATTTCAGAACCGGGTCAGCAGAAAATCCGGTGGAGTAAAAAAATCGGAAAACCGGAAATCATCTGTTCAAAGGAATTCAGTTACGAAATCGAAGAGAAAGGAGATGATTATTTCATTACAGTCAGGACAATGCAAAGGAAATCGGAAATTGTTTTGAGGAAATAGATGTTTCCCTGGTGGTCACGACGAGTCGCCTTTGCTTTTTTTCATTATCTTGTCTTATGCTATGCGCTGATTATAAAATTAAAGAAGAATATTTATGAAAAAATTTGGGTTAACTTCAAAAACAATGAAAGGTTCAGCGCAACCAGTTCCAATCGTGGTTGCTCCCGGCGATGGAATCGGTCCTGAGATAACTGCAGTGACTCTCGATATTTTGGAAGCAGCCGGTAGTTCTCTCGACATCAAATTAATCGAAGTCGGAGAATCCATTTATCACAAGGGCTATAGCTCCGGAATAGCACCAGAAACCTGGGAAACGATACAAGAACGAAAAATTATTCTAAAAGGACCGATAACAACTCCTCAAGGCGGTGGGGTTAAGAGTCTGAATGTTACCTTGCGAAAGACCCTTGGTCTTTACGCCAACGTCCGCCCCTGTATCGCATATGACCCATACATTCCTGTGCGACATCCTCATTTGGATGTTGTGATAGTACGTGAAAATGAAGAAGATCTTTATGCAGGCATTGAACACAGGCAAACTGATCAGGTAACCCAGTGCCTGAAGTTAATTACAAGGCCGGGTACGGAAAAAATAGTTCGCTATGCTTTCGAATACGCGCGTCATCGTGCCAGAAAGAAGGTCTTTTGCTTTGTAAAAGACAATATCATGAAGTTAACTGATGGATTGTTCAGGCAGGTCTTCCAGGAGATTGCCTCTGAATATCCGGATTTACAGTCAGAAGTGATGATTGTCGACATCGGGATGGCGAGGCTAGCCAATGTGCCGGAAAAGTTCGACGTAATTGTTCTCCCAAATCTTTATGGGGATATTTTATCGGACATTGCCGCGGAACTTAGCGGTTCTGTCGGACTTGCGCCATCTGCAAATATTGGGGACAACTACGCCATGTTCGAAGCGATTCACGGTTCTGCACCTGATATTGCAGGCAAGAATATTGCGAATCCGAGCGGCATGCTGCTCAGTGCCGTGAAGATGTTAGCCCACCTGGGTCAGGGGGATATTGCTTCTCGAATTCATAATGCATGGTTGTCGACAATCGAAGAGGGCATTCACACTGCTGATATTTATCGCCCGAAAACCAGTCATAAACGTGTGGGAACGGAGGAATTCGGACGAGCTGTCATCGGGCGGTTAGGTAAGAATCCATCTCATCTAATAGCGCGAACGTACGAAAAAGAAGCCATGCCCCTAATTTTGTTATCAAGTCATCCAAAGGCGAAGAAGTCACTGGTGGGTATAGATTTGTTCGTTGATGATAGCGAATCAACACCGGAGGTACTTGCTAATAAATTACAAAAGTCGCAAACCAAAGACCTGGAACTCGTAATGATTACAAATCGGGGTGTGAAAGTCTGGCCGGACGGTTTCCCGGAGACATTTTACACTGATCACTGGCGTTGCCGTTTTCAGCCCAAACAAAAAGACTTATCAATAAAACACTCACACATTATAGAATTGCTATCGCGTCTAGAACACATTGGTGTTGACTTTATTAAAACAGAGCATCTGTATACATTTGATGGTAAGCCCGGTTTTTCGTTAGGGCAGGGGCAGTAAGTTAGAGATGGCTTGCCATCAAAAAGGCTCTATAATGCCTGCAGTGGGTGCACTTCTGCTGTTAAAATATTTTAGTAATACAAAAAGTTAAAATTTAAGAGCATCAAAATTCAACCAGTAAAGGCTCATGAAAAGAAAATTTGGAAATTAGACTAAACATTGGGCTACTTTTGATTTAGCATTACATCCGTGGAATGAATCAATTGAAATGGTAGCTAATATGGCAGCAGAAAATGATGTCGAACTGGTCACACCAATAATGGGTGAAAAAGTAATCCCAGGCGTGAGTGCAACGAATAATTGGTGGGCAATTCCAGGAGGGGACAAATAATTTGTAGCGTTTTGCCTTTTGCTTCCTTAAGGGATTGAAAAGGCAGACCATGGATTACGCCTGGCTGTTTTTAAGGGGGCTTTGGATGAAGAGGAAATAAATATTCTATACCTTAAATTTGTTAATCAAACAAAATGAGTATATTGATCTCACTATTAAAACATTATGGTGAAATGAAAAATTTTGCACTGATTTTAACTATACTAATTTTATCCGGTATTACGGATACACAAAAAATATTATCAAATGATCATTCTAATTCTTTTCCGGTCATAATTGATAATGATTTGCTGTCCGGCCAGTTAGCCGATTCGGAAACTCCCGAAAGCCATTTCAACGTAACATCATTATCCAATGACATTAAGAATGCAGAACTTCAAATGCCTCTTGTCGTGGGCAGTGGTGGTGTCTATTTGCTGGCACAGCCTGGTGAATTAGTTATAGAAGTATTCAAACAGGATCTTAATATTCGTAACTATAGCAACAATTTAAGAGTGATCCTGACTGGTCCGGATCGTCATGTCCTTCGAGATATCGTTATTCCTCATTCAGGCGGATCTGCCGGAGATGATCCCGGGCAGGTAGATAAAGCAATAATCACTACCCAGGTCGATTTTCCAGGTATTTATGTTCTGATGATCACCACCACGGGCGATCGCCATGGGCTTAATACAGCATGGGGTATTGAAACCAACGCTGCATCATTTATGATTGAAACTTCCCGTGGTCACAGAGACGAGAGACATGTGGAACCAATAGTGCTGCTGGATGAAAGCAGACCACTTTACATTGGCTTTCATCCGCGAAACGGGGAGTTTGAGATTACTGCAGAAGGGCTGGCACCTGATGTTGATCATCTAACTTTATATGATGACAAAAGTAAAGTAGTTGCAAAAATTCCTGTAACCAATGAGCAGGAAACTGAAATTCAAGATTATCTTGGATTACCGGTAACTGATGATTATACCGGATCAGCAAAGTATACAGTCCCGGCAAACACTGACCGGGGCCAGGGATTATGGCGTCTTCATTTTCCAAAAGGAAGGGCATTGGTGAATATTGACGGTGTTACCAGGTGGGAAGATGATGATCTTTACACTGATTATTGCATTTGGACACCCGAACCTGATTCCTGGTTCCCATTGATGGAACACCGGTGGATGATCAGTCCCTATCAACTTACTGTTCATAGTGATCCGGGAATAGAGGACAAGACAGCTTTTCTTGTTCACAATAGTGCTGCCGAATTACGGACAATAACAGTTGGATTGGAGTTTCCCGGAGAGATATGGCCTGCAGAGCTTTCAGATACAAGCATAATACTTGATGCAGGTGAGTCAAAAGAGATCGAAGTGCTATTCACGGGACCCGGTCAGGGTGAGGAGTTAAAATGTCATGTTCGGGTATCATCGGAACATTCACCTGAGATCACTACTTATGCCACTCTAACGGTAAAGGGTGAAAAGACTGAAGCCAATTTGTCAATTGACCTTCCCCTGGTGCTGAAGCCTTTTGTTCACGAAAACCGGCAGTTTGGGTACCTTCCGGATTATCCTGTTGATAACCAGGTTTATTTTGACCTCCAAAACCGTCCATACGTGGTGTCTGCAAAATATTTATACAGAAAGTCAGGAAATGAATGGTTGGTCACGGACATCAACGAATCTGTTATAGAATTCCAGTCGGAATCTGAAACTGATGAATGGACTTTAATATCTACCAAAATCGCATTTGATGCAGATGATCATCTGTATCTTCTGGCAGCTTACGGTACAACTGTGGCCCTTCTTCATTCCACGGATTATGGAGCTAGTTTCACAGCGAATATTATTGCAGGAAGAGAGAATGAACCGCGTACATGGGATTTTGAAACATCTTCGGGACATAATATTCCTGAAGGCCCCCCACCGGTTATCCGGCTTACGCGGACTTTTGTAGATGACGCTGATATTCCAACAGCAAGGCGTGATCCGCGAATTAGATGGAGACGGGTAAACGATCTGGAACTTTTCATTGGAGATAAGAAAGAAAATGGCAAGATCGAATTCAGGAATCCCATACTGCTAAGCAACTATTCCATCGGAATTGCCGGGCATTCCGGACTTCCCTCTTCTATAGTCTCATGGGGTTCGAAAGTTCATGTTGTCTGGGGCGAAGCGACCGATCCTGCTATCAGCAGGGAAGAAATATCCGGCGTTCCTGCATATGTGGCAACATATGACCGGAATAGCGGTAAACTGGAAGGACCGGTATTCATGGATTATGGGCCTCCCCCAAATAATACACATAACATACCTGGCATAACTATCGATAGCAAAGGGTACCTTCATATAGTAATTGGAACTCACGGACAGCCTTTTCAATATCTGAGGTCAATAAATCCCAATGATGCTGTTTCCGGCTGGACTCAGCCGGTTAGAACAAGCCGGAAAGATCTGCGGCAAACCTATGTAGGGCTTGTTTGCGGTGCAGATGATGCATTGCATGTCGTGTACAGGCTATGGCAATCGGGTAAGGAGAATCACGATGGAGCACTCTGGGCTGCTTTAGCACACCAGCGCAAACTACCCGGACAGGACTGGGAGGAACCAAAAATATTAATAGTTCCACCTTTACCGGAATACAGTATTTATTATCACAGGCTTACTGTCGACCGTGAAGGCAACCTGTTTGTCTCCTATGATTATTGGTCAACAATGTGGTTCTACCGAAACCAGCGAGGCCCTGTTTCTGCTTCTTCAGGCAGAGCAGGCAGAGGCTGGGGAAGAGCGATATTAACTTCATCTGACGACGGTGAAAAATGGGGGTTATGGTAGTTTTATTATTCATGTCTTTTTGTGTTACATAATAGCATGGGGATTCATTTGAAGGCTTACCTTTAAACTTATTCTTACTTTACCATTACTGGTTATAATGTTATTTGCCTTTGGAAAACCGAAGATGATCTATTTGAACAGAGATAGAAATAGTCATATGGAGAAATTACAAAAAGAACAAAATACCCGAAACCCCTCCATTGGCTGAGGCATAGTTATGATAATCATTTGCTTGAGGCTGGAACAGATTTGCGGTTTATCCTGGAACTTCTTGGCCATAAAAACAGCAGAACAACTGTAATATATACCCACGTTTCCAAAACAGCCTTCTTAAAATCAAATCACCATTTGATGATTTATATAATTATAATATATTTAAGGATGAAAGGTTATAAGCAAACCAAACCTCCACCCACACACAACTGAATCAGATGTATAATTACCTTTTTCCAACCTATAAACAAGTTATCATAAATAGCATAAAAAATACGAACCAGAAATTCGTATATTTGTAAAAAAGCAGGCAATTGACTCAGAATATGAATAACATAATTATTTCGACCCTCAAGGAATTTTACCCTGAGAGGATAGGTATATTCGGGTCGTATGCCAGAGAAGAGAATACACCTGAAAGCGACCTCGATATACTTGTCAGATTCAAGAATGGCATTACTCTTCTGCAATTGATAAACCTCGAAAATGAATTATCAGAAAAACTGGGAGTTAAAGTCGACCTGGTTACCGAAGGGGCATTAACAAATAAAAAGCTCAAAAAGTATATACAAAAAGACTTGAAAATAATCTTTGAGTAATGAAAGATGACTCCCTTTATATTGATCATATCCTCCAGTCCATTAATAACATTTTTGAGTATACTAAAGGCCTTTCAGTGCAGGACTTTTCAGACAATAAAATGGTGCAGGATGCCGTAATCAGGAATTTCGAAATTATTGGCGAAGCAACCAAGAAAGTTTCTGACGATTACAAACAGGTACATTTTGAAGTGCCATGGAAAGCTATGTCAGGAATGCGAGATAAATTAATTCATGATTATATCGGAGTTGATACTGCTGTTATTTGGAAGACAATAAAGGAAGATCTTTCACCCCTTAAAAAGAAACTCGAAGACAAATAATGCTACTTGTGATAACAAGCTAAACCAAATTACTTATTATCTTTATACAATTAATCAGCTTTAGCTGGATATTGAATCAAAACGTGCCCGAACAAGTCGCTAAACGCAATTTGGTGCCGCCCTTGCGGGCTTTACTGTCTGCTCGAGCAAGCTCGGCAGCCTTCGCCCTCAGTGCGGAACTTCGTTTAGCGCGGCGTTGTGTGCAAGCCGAAAAAACGACCGTATATTGAATATGCTGCATTGAAAAAACGAAAAAAGAAAAGCCAGCCCACAAAGCAAGAGTGTGGCTGCCCTTCCCTATAATCGTCCCTTCACAGCCACACACATGCTTTTTTTGCCTGGGCGCAGCCTGATTCTAGCGATAAAGCATTTTAATACTTAAACCCTTTTGGGACGACCAGCCTTCCTTATCGGTAAGCCTTATAAAAAAATGATAGTCGCCTTCATCATAATCACCATTTCCATTACCAGAAGGAATTGAAATTGACATATTTGTTTGGTAAGCAGATTGACCAGCAGGAATGTTATAATCCTCGATAAATAAAAATGGATTTACCGGGTCTTTGATTGGGGCAAGACTACATTCTGATACTTCGGTAGTGTGCGAATGATGGTCGAAATTATTATGAATATCGATACTATATGAACCTAACTCAGCATTATCAGTGAACAAAACTTTTAGCTCAAATGATTCTCCAAAATATAAAGTGTCACAATTCACAGGGAATGCATTTTGAATGCTCAAGTCAATTACTGGCTTCACTTTATCAATTTCGTCTTCTTTTTCGCAGGAATTGAAAAATATGAGCAATAAAAACGGAATAATTATTTTGTAATTTTTCATACCATAAAAATTAAGGGCAGGCCTTATAAAAACACCTTCCCAAATTCAAATCAATAATTTATAACTATAGGATAATGACTTGAAAAAGTCCAATTGCCCCCAAATGCATCTTTACATTTTACGACAATGTAATAGTTAGCTGATTGCCATGCGATATCGCCAGTAATATCTTTGGGGGTAATGTTATTGTCTTTTGCAGCACCTACATTAATACTTGCAGAAAAATTGTGTGCTGTATGACTGTCAAATTCATGTGTATGCAAGAGGGTAATCGTATTTGTCGCATTTACTTCTGCATCAGTTAAATTTTGGTCTGTGCGAACCAAGCCGATATACATGCCCCCTAATGCTTTGTCATCGCTAACAGATCCAGAAATACTAATGGTTTCACCATTGTTAAATTCCTGATTATTTGTTGGTGCATTGGAAATGGAGATTTCAGGGGCAATGGCATCGTCTGGTTGTTGAATTTCAAGTTCTTCTTCAATTGTTGTTTGTTGACCATCCATATCGGTTACTATAAAATGGAAATGATAATGCCCCACTTCTACATTTACTGGTATATCAATATGTTTATGAAAAGTAGTGTTCTTTAAACCAGAAAATTCTGTGAATGTAGTATCGACTTCCCATTCGCCTTCATTTAGAGTAGCTGAAGAACTTTTTTCTTCATGTTCGCCCTCAGGGTGGATTTCAACGGTAACTTTATCTATCTTTCCTTCGGCAACAATTTCTGCCTCAATGTGTAAATCGGTTCCTGCGTAACCGATTTTGCTGTTTTCGTAACCCAATTCAGATAATGTTATAACTGGTTTTGGGTTGGTTTCATCATCTTTTTCACATGAAGTGCAAAATGACCCTGCTGCGAAAACAATTGCAATCAAAAAGACTCTTGTGTTCATTATTTTAAAATTTAAATGTTTATACTTAATTTACTTTTTGTTTCATTTTTCCTGAAAAAGGCATTGAAATATTGACAATAAAATTTCTACCCGGCTCAGGAACATTAATCAGCCTGTAATAGCCGGTGTGATTAAAAAATTTGGTGTTAAACAGGTTTTGTACCTGCATGGAAATGTTTATTCGCTGATTATTAAAAACAATCTCGCCTCCCAACCCTAAATTGACAACTTGATATCCATTAGTTGTTTCTTCCGGCGGGACTATATTATTTTGAGGTGCTGTAATCCTGTAATCAATGGACAAATAAGCATTTTCAACAAACTTCATTTTTTGCTTTTTATATTTTATATTGAAAATACCCGAAGGTGGTGGTGAAAAAGGTAAGGTAAAACCTTTCTTTTCGCCTGATAGCTGCTCGGAATACACGTATTCCCCAATAATGCCCAATTGCAGTGATTTGAACAGTTCATAATGTGCATGCAACTCGGCCCCGTATCTTAAAACCTGGCTTTGGGTATAATAAAATACTTGATTGCCATTACCATATAGCCTATCATGCTCTGAGCTCGGATTTAAATAGATATAATTTGAAAAGTAATTCAGAAATGGAGTTGTTCCAATCGCAAACCTTTTGGTGCTATATTCTATTCCTGCATCAAGCTGATAGGATATTTCAGGAGATAAATCAGTATTGCCCACTTCGTAACTGAAATGATGGTAGTTGACACCATTTGCAGCTAATTCTTTGGCAATAGGTATTCGGAAACTTTTGCCAATATTGAATTTATACGACCATTTTCCGGGGTTGTAATTATACCCTACTGACCAGGTAAAATTTGAAAAATTACGGTTAAGATGCGCTGCTCTTTGCAAGTATTGCATAATTGTATCACCACTATCAACAATTGGCGACTTAAACCAATCATAGTATTCTGATGTAACAATATTTCCATAATCATACCGGATGCCAACCTGAATTAAGCTTTTATCAGAAATGTTGTTTTTGCCAAAAACAAAACCACCCAAAATAAATTGCTTGTATGCAGGAATAATAAATCCCCTGCCATCAATTTGATTGTCCTGAAATTCGCTGTTTAGCCCTAATTTCAGTTGAGTTCTGTTTGATAATTGATAATGGGATTTCACATTTCCGGAATACACCTGTTTCTGAAATTGTCTTTCGAGGTCGGGATTAAAACCCAATGATTCGGGAAATACAGCAGGCATATAGCCATGTTGTACATATTGGCTCCATTCCTGCCTGAAATTGCGTTGAAAGCCCAAATCAAATTCAAGTTTCAATTTCTCCCAGCGATAGAAACTGCTATTTATAATTTTAAAATGGTTGACTGTTTGATAAGGATATTGAATATCCCTGTTTGATTTATCATGCAAGTTCGTATCTACATTGCGTGGCTCTAAGCCATGTGCATTTGCAAAAAAACCGCTTTTACTATTCACGTTACTCAGATAAAATTTACTTTGAAACCGCTTTTGAATTATCCCAAACGAAAAATGCAGGTTTTGTTCTTTGCCAGCTGTATTGCGTAAATGGTTTTTATGCAATGCAGCACGGTATGAGTAAATGTCAATACTGTCGGTTGTGACTTTATAATCGCCATAACCAAGCAATGTTGCCCTAACATCGGCAAAGAACCACTTTTCCCTCCCATACAAGGATACTGAAGCACCCAAAAAATCATTATTTGTTTTACCTGTTAGGTCGATTGTTCCCCCATACGAATTTTCAGTAGGGATTTTCTTGGTTTTCATATCAATGATTCCGCCTATGGCATCGGAACCATACATGAACGATGCCGGTCCTTTTATAACTTCGATATTGTCAACAGCATACTGGTCGATTTCAAGTCCGTGGTCAGCTCCCCATTGCTGGGCTTCGTGTTTGATGTTGTTTTCAACCACTACAACACGGTTAAAACCAAGCCCCCGGATAACTGGCTTTGATTGACCAGAACCAATATCAATGGTGGTCACCCCGGGCAACCTTTCAAGAGAACTCATAAGGCTTCCTCCGAGGTTTTGTTTCAGGTAATCATCATTAACAATTTCAATATTGAGCGATTCTTCTTTTTTTCGTGTTTCGGAATAGTTATCAGTAACTACAACTTCTTGCAGACTAAGTGCAGAAACATCTAATTGAAACTTGAATTTTTTGTTTCCGTCAATTACAATTGTATCAATAAGAGTTTTATAACCAACAAAGGATATTTCTATGATATATCTGCCTTTTGATAAATTTTTAATACTAAAATCACCGCTGACATTGGTTATTGTGCCTTTTTTAACGGGAAACAGGAATACGGAGGCTCCTGTTAATGGCTCATTGTTTTCATCAACAACAGTACCGTTAACTTTATAATGCGTTTGTGCATAAGAAAAATTATATAAAATACTCATGCCTATTAAAAGCATGAAAAATTTGCTCATATTGAAAAATTTGAGATTAAAACAACGGAAAATCTTGGGAAAATTATTTTAAGAAATAAGAACTGGAGGTGCTCTTGGTGTCTTATCTGAAAAGACTTGCTTATATTGTTGCTGTGTAGCTATCTCAATATAATTACACGCAATTGCTGGTATAGCAGGATTAAAAAAGGAAATTTTTGGAAAATCATTTATCGAAAACTGATATTCACAAATTGGACATGTTTTCTCTTTTTCGGATACGTTTTCACCATTTGAGTGTAAATCTTTTTTAGTTATTGGTTGTGAACAAAGGTTATGTTCGCATTTATAAGAATGTGAATGGTGCCAAACGACATGAACAGATTGGAATATAATGGGAAGAAAGAAAATTCCAAACAGTAAAAAAGCAATATGTTTTCTAAGTTTAATCAATTGTTTTCTTGATTTTTACAATTTGCGCATGTGCCCTTGATTAACACCTCTGTTTCAACATCAGAATAGCCATCGGGCAAATGATATTTTTGCACAGGCACATTTTCCATGCATTTTACCGTATTACACTCATTGCAATAGAAGTGCGCATGTTCATCTTTATGTGTTACTGTATTATCCAGAGCATACTTGACCAATTGATTATCTACAACAATTTTATGGATTATTTTATGCTCTTCAAGTGTTTTGAATGAACGGTAAAAAGTTGTACGGTCATAGTTTCCAACCAGTCGTTCTCTGATTTCATTTTCAGATAAAGCTTGTTTGGCAATCATTACGACTTCGATAATGCCCTCACGACAACTTGTTCGTTTAAGATTATGGTTATTTAAAATTTCAACAGGCTTCATAAATGCAAATACATTTCAATTGCAATAATGATGCAATTGTAAAAAGAAATAATGGAAAAGCAATGAAAAAAGATTAATAAAAAACTAATGTTTCGCACTAAAGTTAATATGCTGAATAACAGCAAAAAAAGATTAAAAAAGCAGCATGATATAAAACGATTTTACCCATAGGTGGTTTGAACCGGAATTTATTTTTCGTTCTTTGAAGTGTTTTTCGTTTTCCACTCTTTGTAAAAGCCTTAATCCGGTCAAGGTAAGAGGATACAGTTTTGAGGGCATCTTCTGTAAATTTCACTTGAAAAGTATACCACTGTTTCAGTTGAAAAGTGTACCACTTTAATGCAAGATTAATAATTATTTTTCATTGATAAAAGTTAAGATTGTTTCCATGAGCAGTGGAGCATGCTCCACTGCTCATGGGAGAGACAGTATTAATCCCTTCTGAGATTGAAAAGGTTAGATTAATATCAGGAAATACAAAAGTACTTGAAATTTATATTTGAAAGATAAGTCTTTTAACATCACTGCCGGAAAAGAAACTGTCTAATAAACCATATCCAAAATGATGTGGATACCATAGTAAGCATAATAACTGAAAGTGTAATATGATAGTATCCGTCCTACCAAGTACACCCTCAAGCTGATTTCAGAGTTTCATGAAAGGTT
>CAZFOO010000111.1:0-12344 GCA_964520585.1 uncultured Bacteroidales bacterium | reverse complement strand
GAATCTGGGTTGGAATGTACAGGAAAAAAGGCCTTTCACTGTTCTGATCTATGAAGTCCAGGGCTTCATCGGTCATAACATCGGCGCTGTATTGCCCTCGTTCCAAAGGCGGGCCCGATCCCGGC
The DNA here is from genome assembly GCA_964520585.1 of uncultured Bacteroidales bacterium. Lineage (GTDB taxonomy): Bacteria > Bacteroidota > Bacteroidia > Bacteroidales > PUMT01 > PXAP01. The sequence continues at coordinate 12,219 of CAZFOO010000111.1, read as the reverse complement.
CTTTCAAAGCCCTCACTTGACGCATCTTCTGTTTTATTGCCCTCCAGATATACCCGTTCTGCAGGTCTCCCCCTCTCGACATTGAAAAGGAATTCAGGATAAAAGAAATGTGCCCTTCTTTGACAGATAAACCCGAAAAACCTGTCGAATCCCTGCAACGAAGGAGTTCCTTCCGAGTAGGGCGGACCAAGTCCCCATTTGCCGAAAGCTCCTGTTGCATACCCGGCTTCCTGCAAAATTTTAGGAAAAGTAACCGTTCCGTACTGTAGTGGATACTGTCCGATCGGCATAATCCTTTTGTTTCCACGAATTGGAGCATGACCGGTATGTAAACCGGTCATTAGTACCGCCCTGGAGGGAGCACATACTGTGCTGCCGGAATAATGACTGGTAAAGCGCATCCCTTCTTCTGCCATCCGGTCCAGATTGGGTGTAAGGATATTTTCCTGTCCGTAACTCCCCAGATCTCCATATCCGAGATCATCGGCAAGAATATAAATTAAGTTGGGTTTTTGTGGCTTAGTTTCCTGTTTTTGAAAGTTCTGACAGGTTGTAAGCATTAAAATTGAGGCAGGTAAAAGGATGGTTGCTTTATTCATAATTCAACGTTTTATAATCTCAGAACACAATTGTATTCTTATCAATACTGAGTTTCTTCAGCATATAAGAATATGGCCAACATCTATGTCAAGCCTTGAAATCATTGTCCCTGATTTTTATGGTCTTCCTCCCAATATTTATTTTCATATATTCCGGTATCGGGTAACATAAATGAAGTATGAAAAATAGTGCAGGAAAGATAAAAAAAAATTGGCTAGTTTTTCTTTTCTTATAAAATTAACAGCCTTTTATGTAAACAGATCGTGTGCAGATTGTACATTACAGGCGCAACACGAATACCATGAATATTTCAAGGGAACGCCTGAAATACAAGCCAAACGTTTAAGATTTGATGAGAAAATTCAAGGCCAGGGCACGAGAGGCAAAGTAAGAGTCAGGGGATTCATTAAAACAAGTCTATTCGTGTTTAATGCCCTAATTGCAATAACCTTTGAAAGGATATTCAGGTATGTCAATAATAATTACGTAATTATTGAACAAAATGTCCGGAATTTGGTATTTTTAATGGTACCAAAAATTATTAATTTTGTACAGGATACAATCAAATATCGTAACCGGATCAGAGGATTTCATCAGCAATAAAATGGCTTTTGAAGAAATCCTTCAGGATTATCGGGGACTGGTACGGAAAATCCAGCAAGGGGGGCATGAAAAAGCAGTGAGCAAACACAAGGCAAGGGGAAAACTACTTGCCCGTGAACGAATAGACCTCTTGCTTGACCCCAACACTCCATTTATTGAATTATCCACACTTGCTGCATACGGGATGTATAAAGATGAGTTTCCCTCGGCCGGCATAATTACCGGGATCGGCTTAGTAGCCGGCCGGGAAACAGTTATAATAGCTAATGACGCCACTGTCAAAGGCGGGACATATGTGAGCGAAACAATAAAAAAACATTTACGTGCCCAGCAGATAGCCATGGAGAATCACCTGCCATGTGTTTATATGGTTGATTCCGGAGGTATCTTCCTTCCCGAGCAGGCGAAAGTCTTTCCGGACCGTAATGATTTCGGTAGATTTTTTTACAACCAGGCCAGGATGTCGGCCATGGGTATACCACAGATCGCCATAGTAATGGGGTCATGTACCGCCGGTGGAGCATATGTTCCGGCGATGTGTGATGAAACAATTATAGTCAGGGGACAGGGCACGATATTTATTGGTGGACCACCGCTGGTTAAAGCAGCCACCGGAGAAGAGGTAACGGCAGAGGAACTGGGAGGAGCCGAGGTACATACTAAAATATCGGGAGTGGCGGACCATCTTGCAGAGAACGACCATCATGCCATCCAGATCTGCCGGCATATTTTCGAAACTTTTAAAATACAGGAAAAGCAGAAACTGGAAACGGTCACTCCACGGGAACCCTGTTACGATCCCACGGAACTTTACGGCATAGTTCCGGTTGACCTTAAAAAATCCGTCGACTCAAAAGAGATCATAGCCAGGATAACAGATGAAAGCCGGTTTCATGAGTTCAAGTCAAATTACGGCACTACGCTGGTAACAGGCTTTGCCCATATTAACGGATTTCCGGTTGGAATACTTGCCAATAACGGGGTCATATTTTCAGAAACCTCGCTTAAGGGAGCCCATTTTATTGAATTGTGCTGTAAGAGAAAGATCCCCATTATCTTTTTGCAGAACATTACAGGTTTTATTGTGGGGAAAAAATATGAACACGGCGGCATTGCCCGTGACGGAGCCAAGCTGGTAAATGCTGTAGCAAACGCACAGGTACCTAAATTCACCATTATTTTCGGCGGTTCGTTTGGGGCAGGTAATTATGCAATGGCCGGAAGGGCCTATGATCCCAGATTGTTGTTTATGTGGCCCAATGCAAAAATATCAGTCATGGGTAGTGAACAGGCGGCCGGCGTTTTATTGTCGGTTAAGAAACAGCAACTTAAATCCTCCGGCACTGATATTTCAAAAGAACAAGAAGAAGAGATAAGAAACTCAATATACAAAAACTACGAAAAAGAAAGCTCAGCATATTACAGCACATCGAGATTATGGGATGACGGGATAATAGATCCTGCCGATACCAGACTGGTTCTTACAGCTGGTATAGCCATGTCACTTAACAAGCCATGGCCGGAGACGGATTTTGGTGTATTCAGGATGTAACATTTTGTTAAATTAGTCATATTTCGCAAGTTATATATAATACCTGATACAGAGGTTTCGGGGACAATTTTTAAATTGAGTATGAATCTGGAGACAATTGAGATAATCAGAAAAAATGGTATGGCAACCATCCGCCTCAACAGGCCTGAAGTCCACAATGCATTCAACGCCAAAATGATAAAAGAGATCACTACAGCCTTTACAGAACTTGGAAGCGATAAATCCATTCGGTTTATAATACTCCGAGGTAACGGGAAATCCTTCTGTGCAGGAGCCGACCTTAACTGGATGAAGGAGGCTGCCGGTTATACGCGTGAACAGAATGAAAGGGAAGCTCTTCAACTTTCAGAGTGTTTTTATAAGATCTATACCTGTCCCCTGCCGGTAATAACAGTGGTACATGGAGCATCCACCGGCGGAGCAAACGGTTTCGTGGCAGCAGCCGACATATCTGTTTGTACAGATGAAACAGTTTTTTCACTTAGCGAGGTCAAAATAGGACTGGTTCCTTCAGTGATCTCCCCCTACATTGTTAAGCGCATCGGGGAGTTTCCTTCCAGGGAACTGATGCTTACGGCAAGAAGAATATACGGGGATGAAGCTGAAGGGCTTGGATTGGTTAACCAGTGCTGCCCGGTTACAGAACTTGACCAGGTATTAGAAAATCTTACCGGCCATTTAATGGAAGGTGGCCCAAAGGCACAGGACATCTGCAAAAAGCTTATCTATAATGTATCAAACAAATTTTCAACAGAAGATGCCGTAAAAGAAACTGCCCGTATTATTTCAGAAATCCGTACATCGGAAGAGGGCCGGGAAGGAATGTCAGCATTCCTTGAAAAAAGAAAACCCCGGTGGACAGAAGGTAATTAATTGAGAAAACATGAATCTTTTTTCCAAAATTCTTATTGCCAACAGGGGTGAAATAGCTGTCAGGATAATCAAAACAGCCCAAAAAATGGGTATTCCCACTGTAGTTGTTTATTCAGAAGAAGAACAGGATGCGTTGCACGTGAGAATGGCTGACGAGGCCGTTGAATTGCAGGGCAATACATTATCAGAAACCTATCTTAACATAAGCCTGATCATCTCAGTAGCCAAAAAAGTAAACGCCACTGCCATACACCCCGGTTACGGATTTTTGAGTGAAAACGAAGATTTTGCTTCTGCCTGTGAAAAAGCCGGAATCACTTTCATTGGTCCCCGCAGTGAAACTATTGCGCTGATGGGTAATAAAACAAAAGCAAGAGAAGCAGCTGTCAATGCCGGCCTCCCTGTTACTGAAGGTTACTACGGTGATGACGGCGAATTGCTTCTGAAAGGCATAAAGATGGATTTCCCGCTTCTTATAAAGGCAGCCGCCGGAGGAGGAGGTAAAGGAATGAGGATCGTTTCCTCCCCGGAAAAGCTTGCAGATGCAATAGCCGCAACAAGCCGTGAAGCAATGACCTATTTCGGCAACGGCTCAGTCTATATCGAGAAATATCTACAAAATCCCCGGCATATTGAAATACAAATACTAAGTGACAATTACGGGAACACAATACATTTATTCGAACGGGAATGTTCTATACAGCGACGTTACCAAAAGATCATTGAAGAATCACCCTCACCATCCATTAGCGCAGAAACACGCAATGCCATGGGTGAGGCTGCTGTAAAGCTTGCCAAAGCTATCGATTACAGGAATGCAGGAACAATTGAGTTTCTCGCAGATAACAGTGGCAATTTCTTTTTTCTGGAGATGAACACACGAATACAGGTTGAACATCCTGTAACTGAATCCGTTACCGGAATAGACATTGTAGAAGAGCAGATCCTGATAGCCGCCGGGTCTAGACTCCGTTACAGTCAGGATTATATTAAGTTAGAAGGCCATGCAATTGAATGCCGCATATATGCCGAAGATCCTGTGGCGGGTTTCCTGCCCTCCCCCGGGAAAATGACCTGCTATGCTGAGCCGGTTAGCCAGGGCATCAGGGTGGATTCAGCCTATGACCACGCTCAAAAGATCAGCGGTAATTATGATCCGATGATAAGCAAGCTTATTTCAACGGGCAGAAACAGGAATGAGGCCAGGGAAAGGGCTGTCGCCGCCCTGGAGAACTACGCAATACACGGAGTAAAGAATAACATCAGCTTTTTGATAAGCCTGCTGCATAACAGGGATTTTATATCTGCAAATTTCTCAACCTCCTGGTGCGAAAACCATTCAGATGGAATAATTGAAGATGAACAAAGAATAAAAATGGAGAATAACTGGAAGATTCCGGCAATCGGGGTTCTTCTGGCAAGCCTGCAGAAAAAGACCGGTAGAAAAAATATCTGGGAAAGGATAGGGTACTGGAGGACCGGCAGATCACTTAAATTCTGCTTCGAGGGTGAAACAGTTGAAGCGGAAATAAAAAGTATTTCTGCTAACAGATATGAATTGATGATCAACAATGAAGAATTTAATGGTAAATACCAGATCGAGAATAACAAAATATCTGTTTTGTTTAAGGACTCATACCATGATGTTTTCGCATCAGAGGACAATGAAGGTCATTTCCAGGTAACTTACAGAGGATCCGGGTATTTCTTCCGGCGCTTTGATCTATTAAAAAATAAGGATTTTTTCACTTCTTCGGGATCTTCACCAGCATCAGGAACGGGAGCTGTTTTTTCACCTATGCCCGGCAGGGTGATAAAAGTAAATAAGCTTGCCGGAGATTTGGTAAAACAGGGAGAGGTACTGGTCATTGTAGAATCTATGAAGATGGAAAACAGCATACATGCACCTGAAGATGGCACAATCCAGAATATTGATGTAAAGGAAGGGCAGCTTATCGACAGCTCCATGCCATTGCTTTTACTAAATCACTACTATAAGGATAGATGATTGAAAGAAAAAAATAAAAAATACGAGGATCCGGAAAATCATATATAAACGACCGTCTTCCTTTTTTAATTGACGGTAATAACTTAAAATATTTTATCAAGACTATCTACCCCAATAATTTGATTTTAGAGATTACTCATTAAAAACAATTCCAGTTATGAATTTTGACCTGAATGAAGAACACAATCTGATCAGAGAAACTGTAAGAAGCTTTGCTGAAAAAGATATTAAACCCCAGGCTTCAGGCCTGGACGAAGATGAAAAGTTTTCTATTGAGCTGACCTGCAAGATGGGGGAGCTTGGACTGTTTGGCATGAATATTCCTGAAAAATACGGAGGTTCGGGCATGGATACTATTTCTTACATTATAGCTGTCGAAGAACTGGCCCGTGTGGATGGTTCTCATGCAGCTACCCTCGCTGCTCATAATTCGCTGGGTATTGGCCCTATTTATTACTATGGTACTGAAGAACAGAAAAAAAAATATCTACCTTCTCTCTGTACAGGAGGAGCCATATGGGCTTTTGGATTAACGGAGCCTGATGCCGGATCTGATTCTAGAGGAAGCAAAACAAAAGCCGAACTAATTAACGGAGAATGGGTCATAAACGGGTCAAAAATATTCATTACCAACGGAGCATCAGAAATTTCAGCAGGTGTCACGGTTCAGGTTGTAACCGGAGAATCAGAAGGTAAAAAGGAATTCAGCACCATACTTGTTGAAAAGGGAACCGAAGGTTATGATGCGAAAGAATTAAAGGGAAAAATGATGTGGCGGGCATCCGACACTTCGGAAATGTTCTTCACCAACTGTGCGGTACCAGAAGAAAATATGCTTGGAGGTAGAGGTCAGGGTTCAAGAATAATGCTCAGCACCCTGGACAACGGCCGCCTTTCTATTGCAGCTATGGGACTTGGTTGTGCGCAGGGAGCTTATGAGCTGGCACTGGATTATGCAAAGCACAGGAAACAGTTTGGTAAGGCAATAGCAGGATTCCAGGCAATAGCTTTCAAACTTGCAGACATGGCATTGAAAATTGAGTTGGCCAGAAATCTGCTTTACAAAGCCTGCTGGTTGAAAGACCATGACAGGGAATTTGCTAAAGAAGCGGCAATGGCCAAATTATATTGCTCCGAAATAGCCAGGGAAGTTGCTGATGAAGCTGTCCAGATACACGGAGGTTACGGCCTGATGAAAGCTTATGATGTGGAAAGATTTTACAGGGACCAGCGGTTACTTCAAATAGGCGAGGGCACTTCGGAAATACAGCGGCTGGTAATAGCAAGACACATTTTAAGAAACGGGTAAATGCAGGAAACGCTAAAAATCTCTTAGCTTACTCCTGTCATTTTGGTAAAAATTGACGATGTTTGCATGAGAGTAAATTATTCAATATGACCTTAAGCTTTTATTAACCCGGAATTAATATTAATCATGCAAACATCGCCCCTCATACTGGTAATAAATCCACGGCACGATTTCACTAAAATAGGTATTTACGAAAACACCAAACTGCTTTATCTTAAGCGCATAATCCATTCACCAGAAGAGCTAAGCAAGTACAAAAAACTCAGCGACCAGGTACCTTTCAGAACCCGGTATATTTTAAATGAGCTGAAACAGAACGAGATGCCGTTTGATAAGTTCGCGGCTATTGTAGGTCGAGGTGGACTTATAAAACCCCTCAGTTCCGGTGTTTATGAGGTAAACGATAAAATGTTACATGATCTTTACAATTCTATTTATAGCGAAGATGTGGTCAATCTGGGAGGAATGCTGGCTCGTGAGGTACAGAAGAATATGCCCGGCGCCCGGGCAGTGATTGCCGATCCCGTGGTTGTCGATGAGATGGATGAGATAGCCCGTATTTCAGGGCACCCAGCATTTGAGCGAAAATCTATATTTCATGCCCTAATGCAAAAATGGATTGCCCGGAAATTCGCGAAATCACAGGTAAAACCCTACGAAGAACTAAGGCTTATTGTGGTTCACCTAGGAAGCGGCATTACGGTTGGAGCTCATCTGAACGGAAGAGTTATTGATGTCAACCAGGGTCATGACGGAGAAGGTCCGCTGGCTCCTTTGAGGAGTGGGACCCTGCCTGCGGGTGACTTGGTAAGGCTTTGCTTCAGCGGAAAATATTCCAAAGAAGAGATCCTGAAAATGCTTACCGGAGAAGGCGGACTATTTGCCTGGTTCGGGACCATGAGCACAATTGAGATCGAGCAGATGGCAATGAGTGGTAACAAGCAGGCCAGGCTGGTATTCGGGGCCATGGCATACCAGGTATCAAAATATATAGGATCTATGTATGCAGTACTTGAAGGAAAAGTTGATTCTATACTCATTTCCGGAGGAATAGCCAACAGCAAATATTTCACGGACATGATACTTAAAAGGATCAGGGAAATTGCCCCTGTTCATGTCTTCCCTGGTTCAGACGAAATAGAGGCCCTTGGCATGAACGGGCTTATGGCCGTGAAAGGAGAAATAGAAATAAAAGAGTATTAAAATTATGATCTCCGGCTGACGGTAAACAAAACCATGGGAAACAGATCTGTATTTTATCAACCGGGTAAAACTTGTGCATCAATACCTTTCCAGCCACCTGTATCTCCTCTCACTATCACCAAAACGAAGGCTTAACATCAATTCGTGGGAACCGAAATTCTGGTTACTCATATTGTTGAGAGAGTAATCATAAGCATATCCCAAATGTAACCTTTCATACCTGAATCCGGCCATAAAGACAATAGCCCCGGCCGACCGGTATGTGATACCTCCCCAATACTGGTCACCGTAATAAAACTTTGAGCCGAGATCGAACTGGTAATGAGACCGGAGTGTAGACTGGACCAGCGCAACAGGTTCAATGGTTACTCTGTTTTCCAGCGTGAAAGAATATCCCCCCATGAAGTAAAATATCCTTTCCATCCTGAAATCCTGCAAACCATCATGTCCGAATTTCAAAACGGACTGAAGCATCTGCACAGAGGATACTCCAAGATAATAAGAAGGACCCCAGAGATACATTCCGGAATTCACATCAGGCACATAGAGGGCCTGGTTAAACTGGCCCATCAGCGGATCATAATCCTCTTCAAGCTCAACCCTTCTTTCATCTATTTTCATCTGAAACCCGGTAAGTGAAATACCAAAAGAAAGCTGATGTTCCTGCATCCGGATATGATATGCGTAGCTGACCTGCAACCCGGTACGGTCAATAAGACCGCTTCTGTCATTATAAATATATCCTCCCAGTCCCACATTTCCCGACCGGAACAGGTTCATGATACTCCTCTTATCTGGCATACCCGGTCTTGCCGGCGAGGATTTTATAAGCCGTGCATCCGCGCTCAGAGCAACCGTTCGCGGAGAATACGGAAGCCCCATCCACTGTTCACGGGCAGTCAGGTTAAGGGTAGTAAGTCCGTCATAACCCGCTACAGCCGGATTTATTAGGAAGCGGTTCATCATGTACTGGCTGTACATGGGCATCTGTTGGGCTACTGAGGATAATGAGCCCAAAAAAAAGATCAATATAAAGGTTGACCTTTGCATCCGGATTATTTTACAGACTGAATTATAACGGCTAAAATAATCTGAATATCTTAAATTTCCTAAAAAAAAAGATGCCCGCGGGCATCTTTTCCAAATCAAAAACCTGTGCCAAATCCAAAAATCAATACCTGTTCAGCCAGCGGTAACGCCTTGCTGTATCTCCAAACTTAACGCTTGCCATGAACTCATGAGAACCAAAACTATGTTTGCGTATACTGCTCATTGAATAATCGAAAGCATAACCAAAATAAAATTTATCAACCTTAACTCCCCCCATCATTATCAGTGCCCCGCTGCTACGGTAAGAAATGCCTCCCCAGTAATCATCCCTGTAATACACCCTTGCATTTAAATCAAACTGGGGCTGATTCTCCATGGTCGCCTTCACCAGAACAGAAGGTTCAATTGTAATCCCGTTGTCGAGAAAGAAACCGTAACCGGCCATAAGATAATAATGCCTCAACATCTTGAAGTCCTTGTAACCATCGTTGCCAAACTTGAGGGCGGACTGCAACATCTGGGCACTGGAAAGTCCGACATAATATTCAGGCCCTTTATAATATATCCCAAGGTTGACATCGGGTACAAAAAGAGCGTTTTTACTCCCGTTAAGAAGCGGATCATCATTGGTATGAAGATGTACATTATCTTCATCAAGCTTGAGCTGAAAGGCAGTAAAGGACACCCCGAAAGAGAGCTGGTTCTGGTCCATCCGGATATGATAGGCATAAGTACCCTGGATACCGGTACGGTCCACAATACCGTTACGGTCATTATAAATATAACCACCCACACCTACATTTCCACTACGACTCATCAGGGTAGGACGCCTGCGAACAGAACGTCCGCGGGATATCGGACTAGACTTCAACAGCCTGGACTGACCACTGAGAGCTACCGTCCGTGGAGAATTCTCAAACCCCAGCCATTGCTCTCTTGCGGTAAGGCTGAAAGAAGTCAGTCCGTCATTACCAACAACGGCGGGATTCACCAGGTAGCTGTTCATCATGTATTGTGAATATAAAGGGAGTTGCTGTCCCTTTGCAGTAACTGAGACTAAAACGAAAAAAGTTAGAATTAATAGATTTTTTGAAATTTTTGTTCTATTCATTTCAGATATTACTGTATTTGTTTCGATATACGCTTGATTCTACGGATGCTGGTTATGTTCGTTTCATTATAAGACCATCTTTCCATGAAAAAGGTTTATGGAATGATAAACGAATATAATATCCGGATAAAAACAATCATTATCGAGTCTAAATTAATAAATTCCGACTTAATAATACTATCAGGTTCATATATTTCAAACATAATTAATGTCTAAACACTTTATATTACAAAGAAAATCAGGCCCCAAAAATACCAGAGCCTGATTATAAAAAAGCTAACACCCACTTACAATAAAATTACAATTTATTCCATAATTATTGAGTATCATTTTCCCTTTATCTTACAATAGTGATATTACCTGTAACATCTTTTGCCCCTGGTTCATTCAGGTTAATAACATAATGATATGAATCCATCTGCAATGACCTGTTGCGGTATGTACCATCCCATGGTTCAGGATATCCGGGGCGGGACTGAAACACTGTTTCTCCCCAGCGGTTGAATACTTCAACTACAGCATTGGGATAGTTTATGAACAGCTCATTTCCATCCTGATCGGTTATGATCCATGTATCATTCGCACCATCATCATTGGGGGTTATCACCGTAGGAATATTTAGCTGGATACCCTCATCGAAATCAATGAAGATGGTATCGGAAGCACTGCATCCCTCCGTGGTGGTAACTTCAACCCAGAAATCCGCAGGTGTGTCAGTACCATATACCTGTATCGACGGACTGATTTCTCCGGTTGACCATGTATGGAAAGCTCCGTCATTGCCGGCATCAAGTATTATGCTTTCTTCAGCCAGCAAGATAGTATCCTGTCCAAGATCGACCACGGGAAGAGTATTTACCACCAGCTCAACAGTATCGCTGGCTATAAGCCCGTTATCATCAACCACCTGAACCCAGTAAGTTCCGGGTTCGCCGGTTGCATAAGTCTCAGTAATGAAATCGGAGTCATCGTTCCACAGATATGAAACAAAATCACTCCCCGCCTCGAAAATATGAACCTCCCCTTCGCATATCTCAACCACGGAAGGGAAGGGATCAAAATCAAACTGGTCGGTCACCTCCACATAAGCATAAACCGTATCACCAACACAACCAAAAATATTAGTTTCCACCACTTTAATCTCAAATATACCGGGAGTAATACCCCAGTCCACATCAATCTGATCATTATAATTTTCAGAAATAACTCCCCCGTCCTCTACAAACCACTCATATAACGAACCGGGAGTTTCATCAACCCCGTAACGAACACCGGACGTGCCGGCATGGACAGTATGTTCCACCTGTCCATGCACAGCCACCCCGGTAAAGAGTGTAATTAAAATTGATATGAGAAGTCGTTGAAGCAAATCCTAATTTATCTAATTTGATTGTTTAGCTTAAACAGATTTTAAGATCTATCAATATTACAATGAAAAGTCGTTAGGTATATGATAGATAGGTCCGGTTGAAGGTGCAGGATTGACTATATATGTAACAGTAGTAGTACCGGTAAATGGATATGTATTGATATCTCCTCCTCCAGCAACAACTAAATAGTCTGACTTATGAGAGATCCCGGATATAATGCCCTCTCCACCGGGACCTGCATAATCAGTGGCACTTTTGATGGTAAATTCATATTTTGTCCTTTCTCCTCCTACTACAGGCATTGCACCTGTTGAAACCGTTTCACTACCCCCACCTGCTGTCGTTGTTGCATTCTTTGTGCCAACAGTATGATCTACAAGTGTAGTTAATGTTTCTGAAGCACCATCCTCTACATCGGAAATATCAATATTTACAACACGCTTTTCAATAGAATATGCATAAGAAGCAAGAGCTGCCGGAACACCTGCCTCCGTAATGGTAATAGTAATATCTTCAGCTAAAGCATCATTACATGAATTT
>CAZFOO010000110.1:4786-12356 GCA_964520585.1 uncultured Bacteroidales bacterium | reverse complement strand
AACCTAAAAATTTACCCATGAAGAAAATTATTTATTTGAGTTTTATCCTAATGTTTGTCATATCCGCTGCGGCATGGTCGCAGGGCAGAACGGTAACCGGCCAGGTTACTTCCGCCGAAGATGATATGGGGATCCCCGGGGCATCAGTGATTGTCCAGGGAACAACCATCGGGACCGTTACTGATTTTGACGGAATGTATTCCATCGATGTGCCCTCTGAGGAGGCTGTACTTTTGTTTTCCTTTATAGGAATGCAGACTCAGGAGATCGCAGTCGGTGACCGTTCCAGTATTGATGTTACCCTCGAGCCTTCGGTTATCGACCTTGATGAGGTTGTAGTGGTCGGATATGGCAGCCGGCTTAAGTCCGAACTGACCGGTTCCGTTGCTATGGTAAGTGCAGAGGACCTTGCCAACACCACCCAGCCCAGTTTTGAATCTGCCATCCAGGGAAAGACGGCTGGTGTATATGTACAGGGAGGTAGCGGTAAACTCGGCCAGGCCATCAAAGTGCGGGTCCGTGGTTCCGCATCAGTATCAGCCAGCAACCAGCCTTTGTATGTGGTTGACGGCTTTCCTGTAATTACCGAGAATCTTGGTACCGGCGGTAATGAACCCATCAACCCGATGGCCGATTTAAATCCCGCAGATATAGAATCAATACAGGTGCTCAAGGATGCCTCTGCAGCCGCAATATATGGTTCCCGGGCTGCAAATGGTGTAGTTCTGATCACCACCAAAAGAGGAGAGGAAGGCCGGACAAATATTGATTTCAGCAGCCAGTTGGGATTCAGTGAACCTGCCAACAAAGTCGGTTTTCTGAACAGGGAGCAGTATCTGGACCTGTTCCAACAGTCTTATGAAAATAATCCGGATGCACAGTTCTTCGGACCCAATTATGAAGACGCACTGGACTGGGGCTGGACATACTGGAGAGAAGGAGCTGATACCAACTGGGAAGAAGAAGCTCTTAAAAAAGGGAATACCCAGCAGTATGATCTTTCTGCCAGTGGTGGAGTAGGAGAGACAAGATTTTATACCGCACTTTCCTATGCAGACCAGGAAGGTATTCTTTTAGGAAATGCATATGACAGGTTAAGTGCAAGGCTGAACCTGGATCATTCGGCTAGCGAAAAACTCTCTTTCGGGATGAATCTTAACCTGGTTCGATCAGAATCCAACCGGGTTGCCAATGATAACGCTTTTGCCACTCCCTTGCAGATGATTGCCCTGCCACCTATAAATCCCACTCATGACCCGGTTACAGGTGAATTAAATTCCCGGACCGCATATGAAAACGGTTTGATACCGGCCAAGTATAACTCTTTTGACCAGGAAGTCTACCGCACCATAGGTAATTTATTTGCCGATTATGATTTATTGCCCGGGCTCAGTTTTCGATCGGAATGGGGAATAGATATTTACAATCAGCGGGAGACAGGCTACCAGGGCAGGCTTACAAATGATGGCGGTCCCAGTGGTGAGGGTTCAGACCGTACGGTTACCATGAGAAGCCTGAGTACAAATAATTATTTTACCTTTGACCATAATTTCGCAGAACTGCTGAATCTTAACCTCGTAGGAGGTATGAGTTTCCAGGAAGCCAACCAGGATGTTGCATCCATAACCTCCAGAAACTTTCCTAATGACAGTTTCACCAGGCTTATTAGCGCAGCTGAAATTGCGAGCGCTTATTCCACCGGGACCCGCTACAGTTATGTGTCATACTTTTCCCGAGCAAACCTTTCTTTTTATGACCGTTATCTTATGTCTCTCAGCGGAAGGGTTGACGGGTCGTCCCGCTTCAGCACAGATAACCGGTATGGATTTTTTCCTGCTGTTTCCGCAGCGTGGATAGTCACCAATGAGGGTTTTCTCGAAGAGCATGATATCATAAGTTTCCTTAAACCAAGGGCCAGCTGGGGTATAATTGGTAATTCGGAAATAGGTAATTTCCAGTGGCAGGCTCTTTACCAGGCAAGCAACTATGCCGGACTTTCGGGAATGATCCCCACCACTGTAGCAAGTCCTGAACTGAGGTGGGAGACCACCTATCAAACCGATGTTGGTGTTGATTTCGGTTTTTTCAATAACCGTATTACCGGTGAAGTTGATTATTATGTGAAGAAGACGGAGGACCTGCTTTTGAGTGTAAACCTTCCGGGAACATCCGGATTCAATAATGTTACCCAGAATATTGGAAACCTGGAAAATAAGGGTTGGGAGTTTGCACTGAATACCGCAAACCTTACCGGCCAGTTCCAGTGGAATACCAATTTCAATATTGCCTTTAATGAAAACGAAGTAACTAACCTTGACGGACAGATTATTCAGGTAGGCAGAAACCGGGCAATGGAAGGACAGCCTCTTGGCGTGTTCTGGATGCCCGTATATGCAGGAGTTGATCCGGATAATGGTGATGCCCTGTTCTATACCGACGACACCCGTACAGAAACGACTAACAATCTTGCCTCCGCTGACAATCAGGTAGCAGGTGATCCCAATCCCGATTTTATGGGGGGACTAACCAATACCTTCCGTTACGGTGGATTCGACATGAGCGTGATGTTCCAGTTTGTTGCCGGAAATGATATTTTCAACGGTGGCCGGCAATGGCAGGCTGATGGTTTGTCGTGGAAAGACAACCAGACGCTTGATTTTTATGAGAATTTCTGGAAAGAACCTGGTGATGAAGCAAAATATCCACAGCCAAGGTGGCTTGATGGCAATGGATATGGCATTTCCTCCATGCTTGTTTTCGATGGTTCCTACATCAGGCTGAAAGATGCCACAATTGGTTATACTCTTCCACAGGATCTTGTTTCACGTGCAAATATGAGCAGCGTCCGCCTTTTTGTAAAAGCACTGAATCTTCTTACCTGGACCGAATATCCGGGATGGGATCCGGAGGCTAATTTTGTGGGTACAGATCCATCGGCACAAACCATGAATATTCAGCAGGGATATGATTTTTATACTGCGCCACAGCCAAGGTCTGTTACTTTCGGGTTAACCCTGGGCCTGTAACCAAATAAATAGCAAAAAAAGAAATGATAAAAAAGATATATATGAAAAATATTAGTTTATTAAAATTTCTCAGCGTCCTTGTCCCTGCCATTTTGATGGTTTCATGTGACAAGTATCTGGATATAGAGCCGCAACAGTCTATTGGCTCTGATTATGCCCTTACCAACGACGGTATGTTAAGTGCTCTTAACGGCGCATACGACCGTCTTGCCGGTCCTGAGTTGTTCGCCGGTACTTCTGTGTTTTATTCCGATCTTCTGGGTGATGACGGCGATGCTTCCTGGGTGGGTACCTTTATAGATTACCGCCGGATGTCCCAAAAGTCTCTTGATCCAAACGCAGTCTCAGTAACCGCCAAATGGCTTGCCTCTTACAGGACTATAAATTCGGTCAATATAGTACTTAACAATCTCGATGTGATTGATGAAGATGCCAGGGATAAAGCCGAAGGAGAAGCTAAATTTATCAGGGGAATAGTATATTTTGATCTTGTCCGCTTCTATGCCTCTCCTTTTGAAGCGGGTAGTGAAAATTCCCAGCCCGGGGTTCCTCTTGTGCTTACCCCTTTTGAAACCCTTCCCTCCCCGGAGGCAAATGTATCGAGGGCAACGGTAAGCGCAGTTTACAATCAGGTGCTTAGCGACCTGAATGATGCCAAGGCATTGCTTGAGCCCTCATCTGCAGGAGGGAACAGGGGACTAGCTACCGGTACAGCTGCAAGTGCATTCCTTTCCCGGGTTCACCTGACCATGGAAAACTACGGGGAGGCTGCTGCCGAAGCCGATATGGTGATCACACAGTTCGGTGGCAGTGATGCTTTGAATGACACCCCGCTTTCTGCCTTTAATAATGATAATTATACATCTGAGGATGTTTTTATGATCAATCAGAATATAACCAGTAATGCCGGGCAGTCGAATGATGGTATCGGTACTTTTTTCGCCAGCCTGCAGGGCTATGGAAGGGGTGATATGCAGATAACAGAGGATCATATTGCCCGTTATGAGGAAGGTGACCTGCGTGCGGGGATACAGGAGGTGATTAATTCGCCTGCTCCAAGTATTTCCGATGTTAACCATATGTATTATATCGGAGTGGCTACCAATGAAGGTGGTATTATGTCATCCAAGTGGGGCAAGTATTACGCCAATATCCCCGTAATACGCCTTGCCGAAATGTTCCTTACACGTGCAGAAGCCAATTTTGAAAATGGTACGACCATAGGTGCCGAACCTGTTGATGATATCAACGTTATCAGAAACAGGGCCGGACTGGATGATCTGTCTGCTGTTGACCAGGATGATATTCGCAAGGAACGTCGCCTGGAACTTGCATGGGAGGGTCACAGGCTGCACGATCTCCGCAGATGGAAGGAATCTTTACAGGAAGGTGAGATTCCCTATGATTCTCCGAGACTTGTACTTCCCATCCCACAACGCGAAATAGATGTGAATGATCAGCTTGAGCAGAATGAAGGTTATTGATCTGTGATTACCTGATAAGATTTAATTTAGTAAACAAAAAGCTGCTTTCGGGCAGCTTTTTGTTTTATTGGGTGGCTTTTTTGTTTTATCGGGGGACTTGTAAATGGGATCATTAACAGCTAATGAGGTAGCTCTTGCTCTTTCACGAGAAGCACCGCCAGAACATTACCGCAATATGGGTTCGGGTTGAACTAAATGAAGTCACTTTCCGGAAGTCCGTATTCTTCGGTCATTTTAATTCCCATTTCCTCGAGGCTGTCCAGTATGGGATTATAAATCTCAGGGATGACAGGAATATGAACGCCTTTGGATTTTATCCTGTTCTTCAGTATCATTTCAACACCGATTGCTGCAGGCAGTGCCACTGTCCGCGCTACTGCGGTATCCGTAGCGGGAGTGCCGGAATCAAGCATGGTGGATTTGATGACCTCTCTTTTGCCGTTCGGGTATGATGCCAGGAAGATATGCTGCATGGCCACCATATCATGCTCATCTGGTCCCAGCATCATCTTATCTATCATCAGGTCGGATACTATCTCAAAGGGAGAGTCGGCTCCCCTGTCCATCGGCTCGTCCTTAAACAGTCCCAGCCATTCCATTGCAGTAACCGGCAGAGAGTCCGGCTCCATGCCGAGGCAGGAAGCCACCTTGTTTTTTATATCGGAGGAATTACTCTCTCCGGCCATCATGGCCATGAATTCAGCCCTTGTCTTTCCTGTAAAATCTTTCTTATGGCTGGAAAGCAGTCCCAGTTTCTTCATATTATCAAGTATTTCACACCATCCCGGATAACGGAAAGTGCCCCTGACCATGGTTTTGGTTTCGGGTATTCCGTATAAATCGATATAAGGCAGGGAATTACGGTTTGGGTAGACATCCAGAGTTCCGACCGGAGCACCGGGCCTGTTTTCCATAACAGGAAAATCAATTTGCAGAGGATCTTTGAACAGGTCTTCAGATGATATTTTTACTGTTTTACCATCCCTCAGAAACTGACCTTCATTGTTTCCTGCCATAACCACTCCTTTGGGGCTCCAGGAGAATTTATACCTGAAGGGGTTGTCGGCGGACTCCGGAGCGGGCAATGCTCCGCACATGGAGTAAAAACCATCTATTTTGCCCCCTTTGTCATGCACATTATCAATTATTCGCATGGCCGACATGTGGTCAATGCCCGGATCTAGTCCAAGCTCATTTAAAATAATGATGCCTGCCTCCCGTGCCTGCCTGTCAAGGGCCTGCATTTCAGGTTTTACATAGGAGGTGGTTACCATGTTTTTTTTATGTTTGATGCAGTATTTTGCCACCAGCGGATGATGTGTCCAGGGCAGGAGACTGACTGTCAGGTCATGGCTTGCTACCATTTTATCCAGGCCTGTTTCATCTTCAACAGTCCAGGCCATTGCAATGCCATGTGGATGATCCCCGGTCATAGCTTCGGCTTTTGATTTTGTTCGTGAGGCAACGGTAACCTGGATATCTTTGTTCAAAAGATAATTAACAATGGGCTTGACCACCATTCCTGCTCCCAGTATGAGGACTTTTTGCATGATTCGGATAGTTTTTTAATGAAAATTATTTTTGGTAGGATTTATTTTAGAAAGATAGTTTGACAGTACGAATTTATTAAGTTTGTTCCGCCTCAATCATGATTTGAATCATATCATTGTGGCAATTTGTATGTTTATCAACATGATGTAAACATTACGAAAAAAAGTTGCAAATGGTTTAAATTTGGTGTAAATTTACATCAAAACTTAATGTTATGGCAAGACAAAGTATATCTTTTACAAAACCAAATGATGAATGGTTAAAAGCACAAGTAGATAGCGAGGAATATTCCAGCAAAAGTGAACTTGTAAATGATTTAATTAGACAGGCTCGGAAACAACAAGTTCAGGTTGATTGGATTAGGGCCAAATTAAATAAATCTGAAGCTAACGGATTTACTGATGAAACAAAAGCACAAATTTTAAAACAATCAAAGTCTTTACTTAATGGCTATTTATAGATTAAGTAATGAGGCTAAGGGAGACTTGATACGAATTCATCATTACGGAGTTGAAAAGTTTGGAATAACCCAGCCTGATAAATACTTTAATACCTTTTTTGAGTACTTTGACATTATTGCTCAACGACCATTTTCTTTTGAATCGGTTGATTATATAAAAGAAGGATATAGACGATGTGTTTGTGGTGTTGACAGCATATATTACAGAATTGAGGATGGTACAGTTGAAATAATGGCAATTATTGGAAGACAAGATTTAAATAGTATTCTATAGTCGTTTCAAAGAAAATAAAAATACAATGAGCGATAAACGACAATGAAATAGAAAGAAATTTAAGAAAGTTAATACTGACATGGATGGCCGATCATTAAAAGGGGCAGATTCAATACCTGAAATAGAGATAAAAGTCCCCTGTTAGTTTTTTGAACCCATCTGAATACTTGTGGCGTTTTTCCAGTTCGATGATGAGTTCGGTTTGCTTAATTTCACCTTCAGTTTTACGGAATTCCATTAGATATCTTTTCGGAGGCTTTCCCGGATTGGGCAGGACACTGGTTAATCGTCTGCAATACAAGCCAGATTCTCTTGCTTTATCCATGAATATTTGAGCTTCTGCTACTGGCATGATCATGCAAAACTTTCCGTTCTCTTTCAGCAGCTTTTTCACACCGGTTATAAGTTCTTTCATTGGCAGTGAGCCGGCATGGCGCGCTATAGATTTTTCCCGGTTTGGGTTGCTAAGTGAATTCTGGAAATAGGGTGGATTTGAAACGATCAGATCGTATTTATTGGCCTTTCTATAATAAAACTGCTGGAAGGAAGTGCGGTGGACAGTTATCCTGTTGCTCCAGGGACATTTATTCACATTTTCTTCTGCCTGTATTCCCGATGCCTCATCTATTTCAACGGCATCAATATGACACCCGGAATTTCGCTGGGCTAGCATAATGGCTATAAGTCCGCAACCGGTCCCTATATCCAGAGCGTTCTCAACAGCTTCCACATTACACCATGCTCCAATGAGGACCCCGTCGGTTCCCACTTTCAT
>CAZFOO010000110.1:0-4686 GCA_964520585.1 uncultured Bacteroidales bacterium | reverse complement strand
AAAGAGTTCCTGGAGGAGAAAGCAGATCAGTATAATAACCCTGATTTTATTGAATCCGACCCTATATCTGTACCTCATAGGTTTGAATTAAAGGAAGATATTGAGATTTCCGGATTTCTTACCGCAACTATTGCGTGGGGTAACAGAAAGATGATAATTAAAAACGCCCTGAGATTAATGGAGCTGATGGGGAATTCTCCCTATGACTTTATTATGAGTCACAAAGATCATCATTTAGACCGGTTTGACAGTTTTGTTCACCGGACTTTTAACTGTACCGATGCAAGGTACTTTATGAAGGCACTGAAACATATTTACCTTAACCAGGGAGGACTTGAGATAGTTTTTGCCGGATCGACCACCCAATTTTCAACCCAGCCCGCAATTCATGAATTCAGGAAAGTCTTTTTTTCTCTGGATCACCCTTTGCGTACCACAAAACATATATCCGACCCTGCTAAAGGCTCGGTTGCCAAAAGGATTAACATGTACTTAAGATGGATGGTTCGTAGTGATAACCGCGGCGTGGATTTCGGAATATGGAAATCGATTACTCCCTCCCGGCTTTCATGTCCCATAGATGTTCATTCAGGAAATGTTGCAAGGAAACTTGGATTGATTACCCGCAGGCAAAATGATGCGGCTGCATTGAAGGAGCTGGATACTAATCTCCGCCTGATGGATGCCGAAGATCCGGTTAAATTTGACTTTGCCTTATTTGGATTGGGGGTGTTTGAAAAATTTTGTATTTTTACAAGAAAGCCAATATGACATTTGAAAAAACATACGAAGTCCAAAAAAACAACCGATTGATTATCAAATTACCTGAAAGATTTAAATCGAAAAAACGGGTTAAAGTAATTATAGAGGATGTTGATGACTCCAGGCAGGAAAAGATAAAATTACTTAAAAAAGCCTCCAAAGATCCATTATTTCTTTCTGATATACATGAGATTACTTCCAATTTTGAGGATTCTGATAATGAATTACCATGAAATTCAAGAAATGGAGTATCTGGAGAGCAGATCTTGATCCTGTAATCGGTTCTGAGCAAGGGAAGTCCCGGCCTGTATTGATCATTAGTGAGGATGATATTAATGAATTATTAAATATAGTCAATATTATTCCGATAACTTCCAGGAAACCTGATCGAATAGTTTACCCCAATGAAAGTTTATTGCCAGAAGGAAAATCCGGGCTTGAAAAAGAATCTCTAGCTTTATGCCATCAAATACGGACCATTGATAAAAAAAGGCTATCAAAAAAATATGGTCAAATTCAAGATAAAAATACTCAGAACAAAACTATTGAAGCTTTATGTTTTCAACTTGGAATTAGTTATGATAAAAGCACCCAGCCCCAGACCAGGTAAACATACCCATCGATATCCTTAACAGCATGGACAATTGTATACGTGGCTGGTTTGCCTGACATTAATTCCTTTTCTCGTCCACTATCTTTCCGTCATGCATTGTCAGGCAGCGGTCCGCCATCTCAGCCAGCTCCAGGTCATGGGTGACAATGATAATGGTCTGATTAAACTTTTTGCGGAGTGAAAAGAACAGCTTGTGCAGCTCGTTCTTGTTTTTTGAGTCGAGATTGCCGGAGGGCTCATCTGCAAGAATTACCGATGGTTCATTGATAAGTGCCCTTGCTACTGCCACTCTCTGCTGTTCTCCTCCAGAAAGCTCTTTTGGCTTATGATCCATCCGTTCGGAAAGGTTCAAAAAGCCCAGTATCTCTTTTGCTTTTTTCTCTGTTTCGTCAGCAGGGGTTTTTGCAATATATGCCGGCATACATACATTCTCGAATGCCGTAAACTCAGGGAGAAGGTGGTGGAACTGAAATACAAAACCAATGTTACGGTTCCTGAATGCTGCCAGTTGCTTGTCGCTGAGTTTTCTGTAATCGGTCTCATTGATCATCATCTTACCTCCGTCAGGCTTGCTGAGCGTGCCAAGGATTTGTAAAAAAGTGGTCTTCCCTGCACCGCTGGCACCTACTATTTATATAACTTCTCCTTTTGCTGCAGAGAGATCAATGCCTTTTAATACCTGCAGTGGTCCGTATGATTTTGTAATTTTTTCTGCTTTGATCATCAGGCAGGTTTTTGTTTGTTATCTGGCTTATTTATGAGATGAAAACAAGTAATATATACGTAATATATGTCATTAACAATATTATGCCTTTCCAGCGGTTAAGGGATGCCTGGCCATATGGCAGCATAAAAAGTAATAGTAGTACCGATATTGAAAACATCCAGTAAATATCATACCTGATCTCAAGACTAACCGGAATGGTTTTTATGATGCTGGTAACTCCCAGTATGCCGAAAATATTGAAGATATTTGAACCTATGATATTGCCGATTGAAATGTCAAGCTGTTTTTTCACTGCCGCCAGGACTGAAGTGGCAAGTTCTGGAACACTGGTGCCAAAGGCGATAACGGTGACTGAAATGACTCTTTCGCTAACACCGAAACGCTCGGCAATTGATCCGGCACCTTCTACCAGCCAGGTAGCTCCAAAATAAAGTCCGCCAGAAGAAATAACCAGCAGAACCAGGGATACCCAAACCGGGAACCGGGCTTTTTCGAATATGTGTTCAACTTGTGCCATCTCAACCCTCGATTTCCTCAGTGACCAGAATATGAACACCAGAAGCAGAGTGACAAAGATCAATCCCTCGATAAAGGTCAGGCTTCCGGTTAGTACAAAAAGGTAAAACAGCAGGCTGGCAAACATCATAAAGGGCCAGTCAAAGCGGACAGATATCTTGTTTACGGGGATATTTATGATTATTGCAGTAACACCAAGGACCAGGGCGATGTTGGATATGTTTGATCCAATAACGTTACCTACGGCTATGTCAGGATGCCCCTTTAGGGCTGCTCCAATGCTTACCACCAGTTCAGGTGCTGAAGTACCCACTGATATTACCGTAACTCCTATAACCAGAGTAGATACACGGAAATGGGAAGATAGCGATACCCCGCTTTTTACGAGCAGGTCGCCGCTAATAAGCAATACAACAAAACCAAGGATCAGGTAAAAGTAATCCATACGAAGACATTAGGAAGCAGTGTCCAATAAGTAAAGAGCCTACGCAAAAAAACTAATCGTCATATTCATCTTGATAATCGTCTTTGTTTTTGGTGGTTTTATCAGTTTTTCCAAGGTTTTCTGATGTGTTTTTAGACTTTGGCTTTGAACTGACTTTCTCTTTTGCTGTTTTTTCATCCTTGCCGGAAGTATCCGGAACCTTGCTTTTTGACGTCTCCCTGGCTTTGCCGGAGATGTTCTGAACCTTGTCTGCCATATTATCAGCCTTACCGGAGGTATCCTGGAGTTTCTCTTTCACATTATCCAGATCTTTCTTTACTTCATCCGTCTTTTCACTGACCTTTTGGGTGTCCTTGGGTTTATCCTCCGGATTAATTTTTTTATCTTCCTTTATTTCCGAAGCCTTTGCTGAAGTGTCTGCAAGTTTTCCTTTCACCTCATCCATGTCTCTGCGGATCTCATTGGCACTTTGACGGATATCTGAGGTACTCTCATGAAATTCCCTTTTGATATCCTCTGTCGCCCTCTTAAATTCTTTCATGCCTTTTCCCAGCCCTTTAGCGAGTTCAGGGATCTTCTTGGATCCGAACAGGAGCAATACCACGACAAGTATTATAAATACTTCCGATCCGCTGATAAACAATATGCTTGTCATCATTTAGTTTTCTTTTGCTGTGGTTTAATTTTTTGAAATTTTCTAACTGAATCAAAAACAATCGGTGTTGCAATAAAAAGAGACGAATATGTACCGACAATTACACCAATAAGAAGAGCAAAGATGAAACCCCGGATCACTTCGCCTCCGAAAAGGAATATTGCCAGCAATACAAAAAAGGTGCTGAGTGAGGTACTGAAGGTCCTGCTTAGAGTGCTGTTAAGTGCAAGATTATATATTTCGCCCCGGTCCCGCTTAGGATAAAGTGTGAAATATTCACGTATCCTGTCGAACACCACCACTGTATCATTTATGGAATAACCTACCACTGTCAGTATGGCAGCGATAAATGCCTGGTCTATCTCCAGGGAAAAGGGTAGTACGCCATGGGCTATGGAAAATATTCCCAGGACTATGAGGACGTCATGACCCACGGCTGCAACTGCACCAACTCCGAACTGCCAGTTCTTGAACCTGATGAACATGTAAAGGAACATGATAACCAGGGCAAAGAATATTGCCCATACGGCCTGAACCTTGATATTATGTGCTATAGATGGCCCGACTTTTTCTGACCTTTGCCGGTACTCATCCATAAATTGGTCAAATGTCAGGCCTGTTTCCAGGAAAGGCTGTAATCCTTCAAATAACAGTTGTTCTATTTCCTGGTCAACTTCAGGATCGTTTTCCTCGATTCTGAAGTTGGTGGATATCCTGACCTGATCATCACCCCCAAAGGTGATGACCGAAGTACCTTCTCCAAAAACTTCAAAAAGTGAACTTTGAATTTCTGTAGTACTTACCGGTTCATCAAAACGGACAATATAGGTTCTCCCTCCTGTAAACTCAATTCCCTGGCTCAATCCTCTGGTAAGCAGGGAGCCAATCCCTAATACGATTACAATTCCGGATATTATATAAAAGGTTTTCCGTTTGTTTATGAACTTAAAATGAACATTCTTAAAGGC
>CAZFOO010000109.1:0-12421 GCA_964520585.1 uncultured Bacteroidales bacterium | reverse complement strand
ATGGTGCAGTGAACCTGCCGGATTTGACAATGCTGCCCGCACCGCCTGGTATGATTGCAGTATCCTCTCAAAGATAGAATATGCGAACAGATCATAATTATTCACTTTTAAGTGTATGAGCGGGGTTCAAACTTGCTGTTGCCCAGGCCTGTCCGCCTACTGTAATTACTGCTATAACCAGAGCCGCCAACCCTGCTGATACAAAAACAATAACACTTTGCTCAATACGGTAAGGAAAATTGTCCAGCCATTTCGCCATAAAAAAATAAGCAACCGGCCATGCAATAATATTGGCAACTACAACCCACCGGACAAATTCGGAGACCAGAAGGACCATTATACGAAACACACTTGCCCCGAGTACTTTTCTGATTCCCATTTCTCTGGTACGCTGATATGCTATAAAAGTGCTCAATCCATAAAGTCCCATACAGGCAATAATCACAGCCAGCAGTGCAAAATAATTGAACAGCCTGGAGATACGTAACTCCGAATGGTAGAGTTTGTCAATTTCATCCCCGAGAAACGAATATTCAAAAGGATATCCGGGGGACAGTTTTTCCCACTCTTCTCTGATAAAGTTTATGGTATTTTCATTTTTTTCAGCTATCCTGATATTGGCAACTCTGAGGTTTCGTGGTCGCCAGCCTAATACAAGGGGGCCAATAGGTTCGTGTAATGATCTGAAGTGAAAATTTTCGACAACTCCGATTATTCTGACGGGTTCAGATCTCCCTACCATAAATTCCTTTCCCACAGGATCTTCAAACCCAAAGTATTTTACTGCCTCCTCATTCAGAATATAAGTTCGCTCCTGATCAGCATTCCGGTCCCAGTCAAAGTTCCTCCCATCTGTAAGCTCTATGCCCATAAGGTCCAAATAATCCGGATCAACAGGCAAAAATTTATGAGGTTTGCGCTCGCCATCTCTAATCCATGTCTCAAACCAGGTAACATAACCCGGAAAATTATTTGACATTGATACAGATACTATCTCCTCATGCTGCAAAAGATTATCCCGGAAAACATCACTGGAAGAAAAAATATCACGGTTGAGCCGCAAAACAATGACGTTATCCCTTTTATAACCGCGGGGTTTATTGCGCATATAATCTACCTGCCTGTGGACAATGAGAGTCCCAGTAATTAGAGCAATTGATATCGCGAACTGGAAAATAATAAGAAACCTTCTAAACCTGAGGGCTCCCTTGCCTTTGGTGAGTGAACCGCTGAGAATATCACCGGTTTTTACAGAGGAGAGATAAAAAGCCGGGTAAAGACCTGCCAGGATTCCGGTAATCATGACAAGCATCATAAGGATAATAAAAAAGCGGGGACTGTAAAACGGATCGAATGAAAGATCGGTTAACAGGAGATTATTAAATACGGGAATAAGCATTTCCACCAGAACGATTCCGGCAATAAATGCAAAAACACTCATTATTACCGACTCGGCAAGAAACTGAAATATGAGGTTAATACGTCCGGCCCCCATAACCTTTCGTACACCAATTTCGTTAGATCTTGCGGATGCATTTGCTGTGGCAAGATTGATGAAATTGACAATTGCTATAAGCCATATAAATCCGGCAACTGCAATAAGAGTATATATAAGTGGTTGATTTCCGTGACGTACAGGAGGAGAATCGTCAAGATCCCTGTTAAAATAGATATCGCTTAATGGCCTGAACCTGAACCCAAATGATCTGGTTTCAGGAAAACGTTCATCTATAAGTTTATCAAACTTTTTTGCCATAAAAACCGGATCAACATTATCATGAAAAAGAACGTAAGTAAAAAAGTTCATATAACTGAAAAGATGCCGGTCATGGTTTTCATCATTTTCTATGTAGGGAAGAGTTGAGAATGAGCCGATTGAGGAAACCGTTAGATGAGAATTGCTCAAATCCTTTACAATAGCCGTAATGGTAAATTCATGAACCCTGTTTAGGGTGATCATTCTGCCAACCGGATCCTCGTTGCCGAATATTCTTTTTGCCTCCGATTCAGTAAGTACCAGTGAAAAAGGTCTTTTCAGGGCATTATCAGGATCGCCACGGACAAATTGAAATGTAAATACATCAAAAAATGTGGAATCTGCGTATATAAAATCTTCAAGTCTGAAACTGTCATCATTATATGCGGCAAGCGGATTATACCTGAAATCAAGCCTCACAGTCTGCCTGATTTCAGGAAAGGATTCTTTAAGTATAATTGCCGGGGCTGTACCGTTAACAATAAAATCCCCAATTTCGAGCCTGTATATATGCTCATAGTTCTCATTGAATTTGTCGACTGATAACTCGGAAACAACATAAAGCAAAATTAAAACAGAAGCTGCAATGCCGGCTGCAAGTCCGGTTATATTAATTGCTGAAGTCACGCGATTTTGTATCAGCGATCTGTAGGCTGTTATAATATAATTTTTGATCATCTGCAGAAAGTTAGTTTATTCAGTCCAACAATATACCGGGACAGCCAATAAATAAAAAATTGTCCCAACAATAAACCTGGCACTTATCATCTTCTATTCCAGATATTTTAACGGTTTATTTAAATACAAATTAAATTTATTTATCATAGTTATCAGTCCCCATAAAAAAAAACCGTGCTGCAAATGATCAGGCAATTTTTATTTTTTCCTCTTAGCACCCTCCATACAGAAACAGGGGCAGGTT
Source organism: uncultured Bacteroidales bacterium (assembly GCA_964520585.1). GTDB lineage: Bacteria > Bacteroidota > Bacteroidia > Bacteroidales > PUMT01 > PXAP01. Next base: position 9,743 of record CAZFOO010000109.1, on the reverse strand, counting down.
TCTGAGATTTTGCGGCTTTGTCAAATTTATCCATCGTTACGCTTTTTATGATTACCAGTAAGAAAGGTTACAATATAAATGCCATGCTACCTATTAGTCTGGATATCTGACTATTAACAAGATTAGGAATGAAATTAATATGTTCGATATCAAACATAAAATGTACGTATATGAACACCATAATACCCTCAACCAGGTTTTTGGCTGTAGATGGTCAGGCAATTATGTATTAACATGATGATGTTGAGTTCCGGAATATTTCTTTATGAAGATCAATAATTACTAAATCATAATTATTTGTCAGCAATAATCAGGGATTGGATATCGGGAATGAAAATAAGGAACATTCGATGAGGGGTCAGAAATCAGGAATCTAAATCCGGATTCTCCTCATATCCTTCATCCTCATAAAGAGGGAAAGATTTGGCGGCAGCAACCGCCAAACGGTCACAAACCTCATTTTCAGGTATATTAGCATGCCCCTTTACCCATACAAAAGTAACATTATGCTTTCTGTACGCCAAAAGAAACCGTTGCCAGAGATCAGGGTTTTTCTTCTTTTTGAATCCATTCCTCTCCCATCCAAAAAGCCATTTTTTTTCAACTGCATCAGCTACATAACGTGAGTCGGTATATACAGTTACACGGCTGCCAGGAATTTTGAGCGATTCAAGGGCAACAATTACAGCAAGCAGCTCCATCCGGTTATTTGTAGTTAACCTGTATCCACAGGAGATCTCTTTGCGGTGTTTTCCTGATATCATAACAATTCCGTATCCCCCGGGGCCGGGATTACCCAGTGCAGATCCATCAGTATATACGGTTATTTCAGGAAGTCGTACCATAAAAAATTTCCCGGCAAAATGCTATTTGCCGGGAATAATATTGTTTTAATTTACCAGTGTCATCTCTTCTATCAGGTGTGATGCCCCGGCAAACTTGTCTATTATAAACAATACATATCTGGCATCAACAGCAATACAGCGCTGCAGTTCGGGTTCAAAAGCAATGTCTCCGCTCATTGCCTCCCAGTTACCATCAAATGCAAGGCCTATTAACTCTCCGCGTGCATTAATTACAGGGCTGCCTGAGTTACCTCCGGTTATATCATTATTTGTAATAAAATTAACCGGCAAAGTACTATCACTGCCATACATGCCATAATCCTTATTACGGAACAATTCTTTAAGCTTGTCAGGCACCTCAAATTCCCGGCTTCCCGGTTCTTCCTTTTCCATTACTCCTTCAATGGTTGTGTGATAATCGTAGTATACGGCATCACGTGGCTGATAACCACCTACTGTTCCATAAGTAAGTCGCATAGTGAAATTGGCATCAGGGTAAAAAACCCTTTCCGGAAATTGCTCCATAAGTCCCGCAATAAACAACCGTTGTCCCCGTGAAAGGTCATTAGAATATTCCTGACTTGAAGTCCGTAATTCAGCTAGTTTCTGGTAGGTGGAAAGAGCAAGTTGCAGAGCAGGATCTCTTTGAAGTTTTCTGCGCGAGGGGTTTACAAGAAAAGCTTTAAGGCTTTTCTCGCTGGTAAATATGGACTTCTTGAAAAGATCACGGGCATATTTTTCAAAATCACCCTTGTATTTTTTATTTATCCCGGCAAGTATTTCAGGGTGATATTCCTTATCAACGTCATTAAAGTATAAATCCAGCATAGCTGCTGTTACTTTCCGGTCGGTAGGAGCATTATAATTTTTATAAAACCCTTCTGCAGAAGTCCGCAAATTTTCAATAGCATTTTCAATTGCTGTCTGATCAGCATCTTTTTCACTCAACAACCCAAGCAGGTTGTTTGAGCGGTTAGCCATACTTACAATTTCGCAACTCCGTAGGATTGCCTCACTGATATATTGTATCGCATTATTATATTCCCGCCTGCTATTAATCGAATTATCAATCAGTTGCAGGGCATTACCATATTGCTTTTGCCTGGATGCTTCAGAATTGACCCATTGCATGAAAGATCTTTCAATCTCCTGTTTTTGCTCATAAATACCAAGTCTTTTCAAAACTTCACTCTGTCCAATGGAAAATTTCCAGTAGTTCGATGATCCGGAATACTTATTTGCATATTGTATTCTTACCTTGTCGCTGGCGATCATATCCTCGAGAAGTATTTCCTGCCGTAACCCCCGTATCTTTATCCGGTTGGGATGTGTGATCTCGAGAACATCCTTTACCTCGAACGAAGTCATATATCGCTGGGTGCCTCCCGGGTAGCCAAGAACCATAGCAAAGTCGCCGGCCTCGACGCCTTTTACTGATACCGGCAGATGATGCTTCGGTTTCATGGGTATGTTATCTTCTGAATAATCTGCCGGTGATCCGTCGGGAGCTGTATATACCCTGAACAAGGCAAAATCACCGGTCTGCCTTGGCCACATCCAGTTATCGGTATCCCCTCCGTATTTCCCAACTGACGAGGGAGGCGTTCCAACCATTCTTACATCATTATAACGTTCATAAACCATCAGATAATACTGGTTGCCTCCGAAAAAGGGCTGTACCCGGGCAAAATAATTCGTGCCTGATATGGCCTCCTGTTCAATAGACCTTGATACCATTCCTGCAGCATCATTTCTCTCCTGCTCTGTCATTTCAGGGTTCAATTCTTTCAGGACACGGTCACTTACATCCTCTATTCTTATCAAAAAAGTCACAGAAAGGCCGGGGGATGAAATTTCCTCATCCATTGTCTTTGCCCAGAATCCATCGGTAAGGTAATCATTTTCAAGTGTCGAGTGAGATTGAATAACACTGTACCCACAATGATGGTTGGTCAGAATAAGTCCCTGATCAGAAATTATTTCCCCTGTACAGCCGCCACCAAAAATAACAATGGCATCCTTAATACTTGAATTGTTAATACTGTAAATATCCTCAGCACTTAATTCAAGTCCGAGTTCATTCATATGTCCCATATTAAGCTGTTTAAGCAGTGGTAACAGCCACATCCCCTCGTCGGCTTTAAGTCCGGGATTAAAGACCAGAAAAAATGCCAAAAGCAGAATTGATAATTTTTTCATTCGTATAAAGTATAGTTAGCAATTTGTTTAACAATGTGTCACCAATTGATCTCAAAAATTATTATTATATTAACCAATCAGCAAGAACATTTATTTTAAGATGAGTCCGTTTAATTGCCGCTAAGATATTATAAAATAATAACACATTGCAATGAGTAATATCATGCACATTCTTATTCGGTATATCAATTCACGGCTGACCGGAACGGAGAGTAAAACTTTTTCGGTGAAAAGAACTAGAGCCATGCTTAAGCAAGGCTCTAGCATGAAACTTTGTTGGATACCCCTTATTACTCGCCCAGCCATAGACAGGTAACCTATCGTGAAGCTTTGTCATCATTTCGTCCCTGTGAGTTTTAGCCAGAACAGATGCTGCTGCGATACTGGCATACAGACTATCTCCACGGATAATACAGGTATGAGATACATTCATGAAGGGAGAGAAATAATTTCCGTCTACCAGGATGTGTTGTGGACAGGGATCTAACTGTGATAAAGCCCTGTGCATGGCAAGAATGGATGCCTGAAGGATATTTATGTCATCAATCTCCAAATTATCAGCATATCCGACAGCCCATGACAGTGCACTGCGTTCAATTTCAATACGTAATCTATTGCGCACCGACTCTTGCAGCTTTTTGGAATCATTCAACAGGGGATTATTATACCCGGTGGGTAAAATAACAGCAGCAGCAAATACGGGCCCTGCAAGACATCCCCTTCCTGCCTCATCACATCCTGCTTCGATTAAATTTGTTTTATATGAACATTTCAGCATAACCATGGAAAAATTTCTCTCATTAATCTATATCATATACATGCTGTTAATGATCTGTTTGTACAATTTACCCGGATAATCAGTCCATAGCCCTTTCAATCGATTTCCACAACAGTGTAGCTGTGTGATCCCATGAGAAGGCTTTCTTTCTTATCCTGCCCCTTTCAATAAGTGATTTCCTTAAATTAATATCAGTTACAATCTTACTCATTCCATCAGCAACCGATGAAATATTATAAGGATCGACCAGCAAGGCAGCATTACCGGCTATCTCAGGCAAAGAGGTGCAATCTGAAGTAATAACAGGGGTATCACAACTCATAGCCTCCAGAAGAGGAATGCCAAAGCCCTCAAAAAAAGGAATGTACACCAGGGCCATAGCTGCCCCGTAAGCTCTCTGCAGATCCGGAGGCTCCATGCGGCCAGTAAAAATAACATCTTCGCTGCAGGTCATTTTCTCCAGAGCCCTTCTCAATTGAGGGTAATCATACATTTTTTCACCTGCCATTAAAAGTTTTATATCATGGCCCTTTTCTGTTCTGAACCGGTCGTATGCATTAAGTAATCCGACGATGTTCTTTCTTTCATGAAATGATCCTACATACAGAAAATAATCACTCCCGCCTGCTATTTCATTTTTTACTTCAGATTTTAACTCCTCGGAAAGAGGTGTGTATATTGTCCCGGCACCATTGAAGACTACATCAATCTTTTGAGCTGGAATATCGAATATTGTACTAATATCATTTTTGGAGTATTCTGAAACTGTTGCTATTCTTTTTGCCTGTTTTGCAAAACGGGGAAAATAATACCGGTAATACTTCCCTGTAAGCCATGGATGAAAGTCCGCCCTGTGCATAAAATTAATATCATGGATCACAGAAAAAGAAGGAACAGATGATGACAGGGAAATAAATCCATCCGGAGAAATAAACATTCCGGCATTTGTTCTTTTTAAAACCTGCGGCACTGAATACTCGAACCACCTGTGCCACAACAACGGATGTCTGGCCTGCGGTGATACTATATAGGGTACTATATTATCTGAAAAAATAAATTCGTCTGAAAAAGGCCTGTCAAATAAAAACAGAAATTCATGGCGGGGGTTCAACCGGGTAATCCTTTTAAGTGTTTCGAAGGTAAACCATCCAATCCCTTCAAGCTTTTCGGCCATAAGTAACCTGGTATTGACAGCAATTCTCATAGTAAACTTCTGGTTTGCACCTGTTAATCACATTTGTTTCACTCACCAAAATCTTTTATCCGTATAAAACGGTTGTGTGAACAGCGGATATGGATATATAATATTCAGCTTTAATAGTTATTTTTAGTTCTTATTTTAGCCTGTTTAATAAATTCCCGGTATTGAAAAATAAATTCATCACAAATTTAACATTATTAATTTTCCTGAACCTGCTGATAAAACCTTTCTGGGTATTAGGAATTGATCTTACTGTTCAAAACACAGTAGGTGCAGATGAATATGGCTTTTATTTTTCTCTGTTGAGTTTCTCCCTGTTGCTTAACATAATACAGGACATGGGAATTGCAAGTGCCAATAACAGGAATATAGCACGAAATCACCATCTTCTGACAGTCCTTCTTCCTAATCTGCTCGTGCTGAAACTATTCCTTGCCCTCCTGTATTTCTCAATAAGCCTGTTAATTGCCTGGTTAATAGGTTACCAGTATGTACAGATAAAGCTGCTTATTGTACTTCTTTTTAATCAGTTCCTCAATTCAATGAATTTCTATTTGAGAAGCAATATCGGGGGACTTCAACTGTTCAGGACTGACAGCATTTTATCGGTCACCGACCGTCTTTTAATGGTCATAATATGTAGTTTTCTGCTTTGGGGTAATCTTACCGGCTCAGAGTTCCGGATCGAATGGTTTGTTTATGCGCAGACAGTCGCTTATTTTTTAACTACAATAATAACTTTTCTCATAGTAATTAAATATACGGACCTTCAAAGAGCTGGTATCGATTTCAGGATAACACGGAAATTGCTTAAACAAAGCTATCCTTATGCAATGCTTGGTTTTCTGATGGTACTGTATTACCGGACCGATTCTGTAATGCTGGAAAGGTTACTTCCGGATGGCAAGGTGCAGGCAGGGATATATGCTCAGGGATTCCGCATTCTGGATGCGGCCTCGATGCTTGGATTTCTTTTTGCGGGTATATTGTTGCCAATGTTCTCAAAAATGATAAAACAGAATGAGCCAGTAATTCAACTTTTCAGGTTTTCATATTTATTGCTTATGATCCCGGCCATAACAGCATCTATTGGCCTTAACCTGTACAACTTTGAAATTATGAATCTCTTATATAAGGAACATGCGGATGAGGCAGCAAATGTATTCGGTATCCTTATGATAAGTTTTGTATTTATTTCATCTTCGATCATTTCCGGAACGTTGCTTACTGCTAATGGCAACATTGCCAGGTTAAACATAATTGCCCTTTTCAGCTTAATAATGAATATAGTTATGAACATTATACTCATACCATATTATCAGGCTTTTGGATCTGCTGTGGCAAGCATGATCACACAGTTTATCGCATCGCTTCTCCAGATATTACTGATATTCAAAATCTTCCGTTTCCGGCCAAAAACAGGAACAGTATTCCGGTTAATATTATTCATGGTTCTGTTAATACTTACAGGATTCATTTTGAGTTATATTGAATTAAAATGGTATTATGGCTTTTTAATAATAGCAGGAAGCGGACCGTTATTCGCGATTGGGTTGAAACTTATTACAATAAGAGAAATAAAGGATTCCTTATTATATAAATAAGAAGATATATATCCTTACTGGTAATGAATTTTTTGATTTGCGTATATTTACAATTATTTTTTTGAGGAAAAATTTAACAGTTTATAATAATAATTTTTTACTTGTAATGTTATTAAAGGATAACCAAACAGATCATGATGAAAACATTTTTTAAAACAGCAACCGGCTTAATGCTCATGGTCCTGCTTATAGTGCTTTCCTCCTGCCAGAAATATGAGGACGGACCATGGTTCAGTATCTACTCCAAGCAGGAACGTGTTACCGGAAACTGGTATTTTGAACTTGTGAGGGAAGACGGTGTTGATAAAACCGAAGAATATGCTGACCAGAGAGTTAATATGTCTAAAAACGGGGACCTGTATTGGGTACAGGGATACTATGATTCTCCCTGGGATACTTATGGCCCGGGCGGAACATGGAAATTCGCAAATGACAAAAATCAGATCGAAATGCATTTTACCCTTGGTGTAACCGAGGAATATACTATAGTCTGGGATATCACCAGAATGGCATATGCGGATCTACGTCTCGAGCGTTTCGAAGACGGTAAGAAAATAGAATGGCGGATGTGGAAACATTGATTTCGCCATTATCTGTCAATTAATACCTCCAAAGAATAGGACCCTGGACTTACATGAACCAGAAAACTATGCCGGAATAATCACGTTAATACATTTGAGTCCGGTTTTGGCACAATAAAATTCATGCTCATCAAGATCAAATTGTTGATAAATACGAAATTTATCAACAATTTAATTATTTGTAGATGCCAATCTTTGAAATAAGAATCCAGTCCGGTATTTTTGAATACGTGAATCTTTAGTAAAGATTAGGTCACCAGCATCCATATTAAAATAATGAAGAATAAAATTCATAAAGATGAGCAAATGAAAAGGGTTCACAGGCAATCCTTTTTACTCAATTCACGTGAAATGCGTGCAGTTAATCATTACTGCAAAAAATACAAGGTCAGCAACAAATCCAAGTTTATTCGGGAGGCACTGGTAACTGCTATTCTGAAAAAATTTGAAGATGACCATCCTACTCTTTTTGACTTTAATGAAGAACCCAATTTATTTACAGGCACCGGGTCTTAAGCCATCTTTGATCATCTCTCAAGTCAGCACTGCAAATCATTAAATACTCATAACTTGCATCTCACTTTGTTTCTCATAGAAAAATGAGGCTTTTATGAGATAATTCTTGAAAACTTATTATTTAAGCCTGGAAGGATTTTTGGAAATAAATTCTTTCCAGCTTTTATACTTTCCGGCACTATCGGGAAGATCATTTTGATAAAAATGGCAAACCGCTGCAGCCAGTCCATCGGTAGCATCAAGATTGTCAAGCATATCGGGAATGTTAAGTATTTTTTGAAGCAAAATTGCCACCTGTTCCTTGGAAGCCTTTCCCTGTCCGGTTATTGCCAGCTTGATCTTTAAAGGTGCATACTCAAATATCGGTAATGAGCGGTAAAGTCCGGTCGCCATGGCAACTCCCTGGGCACGGCCAAGTTTTTGCATTGATTGTACATTCTTTCCATAAAAAGGTGCTTCAATGGCAATTTCGTCAGGATGGTACTGGTCAATAAGCTGTAAGGTGCGGTTAAATATCCGCTGTAACTTCAGGTAATGATTGGAGAATTTTGAAAGTTCAATTATACCCATGGCGATCATTGAAGCATCCCTCCCGGTGCATTTTATTATTCCATATCCCATTACGGTGGTACCGGGATCAATTCCCAAAATAATCCTTTCCTTTTTCAAAAAACCAGATTTAGTGAGCTCCTATTTCTTCTCTTAGCCCTGTCATTTGTTCATACGGCTGCACAAACAAGGATTTCTTTTTTGGCAGTCCGGAAAAGGATCCGGTTTCAATAAATTTCAGAGCCTCCTTCAAGGATGTCTCCTCCGGATCGCCGAAGAACCGGGTTATATCATCAGAAACATATGAATCGGCATTCAGTCCGTCAAAATAGTCTCCCTCTCCATCTGCATTTGCAATCTTAAAAGTGACAGGCACAAAAGCATACTCCTCACCATAATACCATGCATTCATTCCCATGGGTTTGCCATAGGTATTATCTCCCACAATATAAACAGGCATAAAGGGTTTTAATCCGTTAATAACCATCTCGCTTGCCGATGCGGTTTGCCTGCTTGCAATGGTCACCAGCCTGTCAAGTACAAGATTCTGATCCGCAAGCTGAAAAGTGTCGATAAAATTCTGATCCTCATTCTTATCATTGTATTGATATTCGGCAAAGGGCTGATCCCTGATGTTCTCATTGCCGATAATACTTGCCAGGTAATTGGCCACGCTGGTCTGTCCGCCTCCGTTATACCTTAAATCCAGGATAAGCTCATCAATACCTTCGGAAAGGAACAAAGTAACCGCACTATCCAGTTCATCGAAAGATGGTTGTGTAAATCCCTTAAAAACAATATATCCGGCTTTTTTGCTTCCTGCGTCCAACACCTCTTTATGCAGCACTGTATTCATGACAACTTCCTTTTTCTCCAGTGTCATCTCAACCAGTTCACCCTGAGGATTGATAAGGCTGAAAGTATTGCTCACTCCAACCTCATTTGCGCCAAGAAGCTGATTTATGTTAGTCCCCGATCTTACAGAAGTCCCATTAACCTTATCAATTATCCAGCTTCGCCTTACTCCTTCCTCGTACATATCGGTTGTGCTGAAAATATAAGCTACCCTCAGCCTGCCGTCCTCATCCCATGCCGAACCAAAGCCATAACCGATAAATTTGGACTCCTGGTAATAGGACTCAAATTCCTCCTTGCTGCTGATATAACTCCACCGGTCAAGAGGCCTGAATCTTAATGCTTCCAGAAGTTCATAAGGGTCTCCGTATTGCGAGGGATTAACCTCCGGCATATCATCATACCAGAAATACCATTTCTGCATCAGTTCGTGAAATTCCTCATTTACCACTATGCGCTGCTCCTCATCTTCTTCCTCATCTTTCCGGCAGGAGCTAAATAAAAAAACACCCGACAATAAAACAAGGAAAAGCGGATACAGGTATAACCTAAAACTGGTTTTTTTCATTCGAATAAAATAGGTTTATCAAATTAATATTCAATTATTTACTAAAG
>CAZFOO010000108.1:0-12480 GCA_964520585.1 uncultured Bacteroidales bacterium | reverse complement strand
ACATATCTTTGAGCATTATATTTTTAAATGCAATCCATTGTTTCATTCGTATAAAGTATAGTTAGCAATCTGTTTAACAATATGTTAATAATGCATAGTTCGGTTATTTTGCTTTTCAATCCATGGAACCCTCATGTTTATACATCTTATTTTGTGTTAAAAATTAACATGATGTTTTGTAAGACGCAGTAGCAGAAAGAATTCATAATATAGCATCGTTTCTTCCAAATTTCATAGCACCCGCCTCAATACCGGTGACCTGAACAAATACTTCCTCAAGTGAAGGCTTTAACTGACGTGCTTCGGTTACTTCTGAACCCAGTTCTTCAATAAAACGGACCACAGGTCCAATGCTAACTGTTATTTCAGAACTGACCCTAATTTGATTATCAGACTCCTGATCGAATTGAAACTCAGGAAAAGCCCTGCTAAGTTTCCCTGACATATCATTTGTGAAATTTGTGGTAGTGATCATCAATGCCTTACGATCTTTTATGGGTTGAAGAAGATTGGCCACCGAATCATTTTTTACAATACGGCCGTTAACAATAAAAGCTATTCGTTCGCATAATCTTTCGGCCTCTTCTATGTAATGGGTGGTCAAAAAGATAGTCGTCTCTTTGTTATTAAGTTTTTTAATTAAACGCCTTATCTGACGTGCACTTGCCACATCAATACCCGTGGTTGGCTCGTCTAAAAACAATATCTGGGGCCGGTGAATAATACCGGCGGCAATAGTTAGTTTCCGTTTCATGCCTTTGGAGTAAGTGCTAAACTTGCGTTCAGAGGCCTTCTCCAGATCAAAAAACTTCAGTAATTCCCCTGCCCTTTTATGCCGTTCCATCCTGCTGACCCCATATAGAGAAGCGCAGAAACAAAGATTATCAAATCCGGAGAGTTCCGGATAAAGATTGCTCTCATCTGGAACAACGCCGATTAGATGTTGGGCAACTTTAGGATTTAGTGAGCAATTCAGGCCTGCGATATGAATACTCCCGGAGTCAGGCCGTGCCAGTCCGGTCAACATATTTATCGTGGTAGTTTTTCCTGCCCCGTTTGGACCAAGAAAGCCAAAAAGTTCACCCTTGCTAATATTAAAGGATATATTATCTACTACCAGGTCATCATCAAAGTATTTGCATAGATTGGACACTTCGATAAGATCCCCAGGATAACCGATTTCAGAATTGGTTATGGTTTTATTCATAATAGTCAATTATAAAAGTACCTGCATATCATTAAATCTTATAATAAAGTAAATATCATTGAACAATAAAGGCTTCAGTATGTCAGTGGCATAAAATGAAAAGGCACAATTGACATAATGAGAAAGCACAAGTGATATATAAAATAAGGTTAATACTCCATGTTCTTGAAACGCTGCAACCCGCTCCAAAATAAAGATGCAAAATAGCAAAAATTAGCCAGAGACATGAATATTATAAATGATATAGATTTATTTAATTATTGAAATCAATAAAATCAGATTAGAATGAAAAAAAATTGTAATATACGGTGATGCTTCAGGTATGACGGCTGCATCAAGGGACAGGCGAGATAAACCTGAGCGTGAGATTATTGTATTCGTGCGGGGAAATCATACCTCCTATGCTGCTTATTTTAAAAAACAGTCAGAGGACAAATGTGGTAAATTTGGCTTCCAGTGCATTAATGATCAAAAATTAAGCTGGGGTTAAAATTACCACCACAGTTTATCCCAATTCATAGAAATTACCCTGCATACATGTATATGCAAGGTAACTAATTTGTTCGGAACTTTTTCCCAAACAACATATCCTGTAAGAGATTTCCGTGAGTAAATTGCCACTGACAAAAGCGGTTAACATGCTGCGTCTGTTATTCGCGGTTTACCTTCACATTCCTGAACATGTATGTATTGTCACTTAGCCTTAAGTCCTTGCCACTGGAAGTAGTCACGTTCCTGAGAATGACTTCCTCGGTTACGACATAGGGAAATTCCTCTACATATGAATTGTCGGTCATACGGGGATTGAAATTTGCAAAAATGGCCGGGCCTTTATAGTCTGCCGGATGATTCGAGTCGTCGATATGGAGATTTTCTATGATGATCTTTTCCGGCATATAACAGGTGTAGCCAAAATAATGCTGTCCGGAGTTGGATCCGCTGATCAGGCTGGCACTGGTCGTTCTACCCCCTGAAGGTACGAATTTGCAATTGCGGATAATGAATTCCCCCTGCCACGTGCTACCATAGTCGGAGCGCAGATTGATAAGGCTTCTTCCGTAGATGGTGGAATTCTCCACGATAAAGGTCCCGCTGCCGATAGCGTTTATTCCCTGGTGTCCAAGGGTCGAGTTGCGGATGGTTGCATTGGCAACTCCCATATGAGCATCGAACCGGGAAAAGGTGCAATTGTCCAAAACAAGATTCTTGCAATAGTTGGACCCCATGAGTCCCCAATATGTGCGATCATTGATATCATTCGTCTGGCTGCAATTTACGAATGACAAGTTGAGGGCCCGGCTGAGGGAGATGTCGTAGCTGCCCATGGAGACAGTAACTCCTGCCGATCCAATGGTCTGGTATGTTTTGCGTCCAGTCAGGATGGTGTTCTGTACAGTAACATAACCGCAGTCGCGGATATTTATGAAGCCACCATAAGGAGCGCCATGCTCGCCTTCACCGGTAACAAGGTGTTCCAGACCATCCACAAGAACATTGGAACGCCTTATCGCGATGCCGCGGCTGTAGTAGGTATACCTCGATTCAGCCCTGTTGGCAATTGTGGTGAAACGTCCCCCGGTGATGGTCAAAGTTGTCTCATCAATAGGAAGAGCGGTGATGTCGGTGATCTGATCAAAGTCCCAGATGACCGGAGCATCCATATCTATATTGCCGTCTTTGTCAACTATAAAGATATCCGTTTGCGGGGCTCCATCGTTTTGGTTCGGCCCATAACGGATATACCGTCTTACGTTGGAATCGGTGACGGTGATAAGACAGGGCCCGGGCAAGGATACGTCAATTTTCTCCTGATCTCTCTTAAGAGAAGACAACCCTTCAATATCAAATGGTTGAAGACTGGAACTAACCAGGAAAACTTGTGCATTGCGATTTTCAACTTCGGTATCGTCAATGATAAAGGCAGCCGAGCCAAAGTCTGTGTCGGTCTGTATGACCGCCGTGCGATCCTTTCCGCCGATGTAGTATGTAGCCCCTTCGTCGGCTTTCACAGAAAGGCCTTGCTGGTTGGCGAACGCATGGGCTGCAGCGATGGCATCTATATCGTCGGTTTCTCCGTCTCCCCTGGCGCCGAAGTCACTATAGTGAACAAGTCCATTGGCTTTAAATTTCCGGGCATCCTTTCTGGATACATTAATAAGTAATTCTCCGTTTTCGTTTGAGCTTACCTGGGTTTTATTCCTGTTGGATGTTATAACCACATTTTCGAGGGGACTTTTGGTCTGTGCTTGCGCTATATTGAGCAACCCGGATAATAAAAAGAATAATAAGAGTACGTTTTTCATCACTAAAGTATTTTTTATGTTAATCAATTTCCGAAAAAATAAATAAGATTATCGATACAATATCAACGCATAAATATCATCAAAATTTAGAAATTTAAAGCAGAAAAATAAAAATTTATCTAAAACTGTACCATCCATCTTCGGAGGAGATGGCCTTAACCATGATTTTTGCTGCGCACCGAGTTTTTTAACCTCATAAATTTTACGGGCAAAGAGTTAGAACATGATCTGGACCAGAGGATGAGGGTTTTGAAATTAAAGTAAAATTTTTCAACTGGATGATATAATAAAAATGAAATTAGGGAATTGTTTTGTCTTCATGGCAATGAGGTGAAATCGATTTCGGGTTCCTGACCTGTGGGATTTCTTGTAAAATAAGAACCTATTTCGGTTGCCTGGTCGAAAAAACCACAGTTTTTAAGAAAAAACCCTGTTTTATCATCAAATGTACCACCGCCAAAATCAAGCCTTGCTCCTGCCCTGGCTGTGGCATCGGCGCTGAAACGGGCCCCGGTTATCTCATGCCAGCGACCATTCACATCATATACCCACTGGTTACTGTATGCTGCCTGACGCATCAGTGGGCCGGTACGGGTTGAAAAATTCTCCAGGAATGAATGAAGTCCCCGTGCATAGGTATCAATAAAAGGTCTTCTCCAACTGGCAATCAGTTCCCATTTATCTGCTTCCGGTGCAAAGAAATAGGCGGTATAATCGGTCTTGTCATTGCCGGCAGGTTCTACCTTCAGTAAAAACCGGTAAGTTGTTCCGGCCTGCCAGTTGAATTTTAAAAAACTTTGTCCCCCCGAACCTTCATTTCCAAAATCCATGGTTATAACACCATCACCTTTTTTTAGCAGGTTTATGCGGTATTCCTCCGGAATATCCCCGGGGTCATCAGTTTCATAAGGGCTCCATACTGAGAACAGGATCCTTCTTTCATCAGGTGAATTTACCTGGAAGCCAAAATATCCTTCCGAAAATCCATTGGCCATAAAAAATGAACCGATAACGTCGCAGCCTTCAGGTACGGTAACTTCATTATAGAACCATTTTATATCATCCGCTTCTTCGGGAATCTCATATCGTAGATGTACCGATGGTCCGCGCCGTCCCCAGTAAAAGAAATCTTCGTCGCTGAAGTTCACTCCCCCGCCGGTAGCCGTTCCACCCAGGAGGATATCACTGATGCTGGCATATTCCGGGCCTTCTTTACTCAGTCCCTTGATATCTATGTGATAGTAACCCGGACTGTCAATATGGTAAGTGCCTGCATAAGTTTCCTCATATTCCCTGCTGTTAATTTCCATTTCTGTATTATTGTCTCCAAACCGGAGGCTCAGAAATGAACTGCCTCTGCCGGTTTTTGCCTTCAGGCCGAAATGCAATTCACCAGGTTGGTGCACATAAAAATAGGTTCTTAATATCAATCCCGAGTCGGTCCAGGTCTGACCGGACAGATCATAAACTTCTTCTCCCGGGCTGCGGGGATCTCTGAAGAACCATCCGTTTCCTTCCAATGGTATGGCAGTATTCAATTGAATCGATGGTATATTATCCGGTTCTTCTTTTGTCTGGCAGGAAGCTCCTTGCAAAGCAAAGGTAATCAGGCATAACTGAAAATAGAAACAAAGCTTTTCCATCTGTTTGAGTTATTTATCACTTCCCGCTGAAGACTATATTTATAAGAGCTCCAAAGATAAATAAAGACATTAAATTTTTTTATCTCAATCTATGTGTTAATATGATATTTATAGAAAACCTCATCCTGCAATAAAACCGGTACCAGTATATAAATAATTTTGAACCCAAAAATGATGCTGTTTAAAATTACAACCGCCTGAAAGGCCTGAAATTAATTCATGTTTCAGGCACGAAACCCTCATGATACTGGAGTCTCACAAAATAACACGAACAAACCAGGGGGATTCATCCGTTTGAAACACAGAACATGAGTAAACTTCTGAATACGGGCACTAGCTACCATAATAAAGTGTTGCATTTTGGATTTAAATCCTCATGAAAAAACTTTACCTTTATAGAACTATTAGGAATTATTATAAGTTTTAGTATTCTATAAACTGCGTTTTTAAATTTTTAAACCATCTTGTTACAGAAAAAAAATACGATTCCCTGGTTTACGGCAGATCTGGATTCTTCTTCGGGTCTGGCAAAAGCTCTTGCTAACTGCCTTCATAATAAAAGCTTCGCGGGAGTGGGCACTCTTCCCAGCAGCCGTTTTCTCGGCAGGTTGATGAATAGGATCCCCTCCAACCTGCAAAAGAATATTTATGTATACGGCAGTGCCAAAGGGGCAAAAGATCCCGGCCATTTGGGAAAGGTGGACTCCAACCAGTTTTCCGAATGGATAAGTAATATTTATCCACCAAAAAAATATCCCGCCCTGTTTATAGGTTCCTCCAACGGATCTATTATTCATCTTGCGGCTGCCATGGGTATTCCGTGGTTACCGCAGACTTTTTTAATTCCCGTTAAAACTCCCTCCGGACTAGGTGTGGATGAGCCGGTTACAAGGATGGAATGGGGCCGGAAGAATGCCCGGGAATTACTTCATAATAATCCCGGATTGCAACTGCATCATATGATGGATCCGAATCAGGACAGGCCTATGCTGAAAAAAATTTCTTATTTCCGGGTTAAGCAAATAAAACTATCCGAAGCTTATAAAAAATTCATCAGGGATAGGCTGGAAGAAGGCGGGACTATTTATATCGTGGACTGCCGTAAAATGAATCCTGTTACAAAGGTTGATGAAAGGCATTTTTTTCAGTTTGGTGGTTTGGGTGGAACAACTATTAATGAATATCTTAATGGAAGCGAAGGGGTCAAAAGATTTTTGCAGCGTATGGGTTCCAAATATGAAAAATGGGAATGTCCCACACCCACCCATGAGATGCCGGAATCGGAATGGGGATTCGAACCGGCCCTTCATGATGACATAATGGAACTGGCACAAAAAGAAGGTTTCCGGCTAAAATCTGTTGTTTTTGATGAACCCGAAAACCTTAGTCCGTTCGTTGCCGATCTATACCGCTCCTGGTACATGGAAAGAGGTATAACCTATAATCAGCTTCTTATTGGAACTTTTTTCCTGATGGATCCATACTGGACATTAAAAACCGGCTCAATACCTTTTTGGACGGCTTTTAATGGCAAACCCTCGGCCGATTATTTAAAGGAATACCTTGAAAAAACTCCTGCGTTCAATAATATCTACATGATGCCCTTTTCTCATGGGATAGATGGCATGGGACTGGCTTCGGAAGATTATTTAAGATCCATACTGTCTAAGGCACTTGACAAGAACGAGTTTATTGGTGCCCAACCGGAAAAATATCCTTGCGACTTTGGTATTTATGCAAGATTCGAAAAGGATCTCCAAAGAAAAATCTCCACAAGAATTAATTTAAGTGAGAAACTGGATATTAGCTGGCTGGCAGAATTTATTAAATTCACAACCGGCAATTATAACATTGAATGGAAAGATCTGCATTAATAAACTCCAGAATATATTTATCTTGAATAGATTCTTATATGACCCGACAACTGTGATTTATTAATAACCCGTGAATGAATTGCTGCATTTGAAAAATATAATAATCCGGTTTATCCGATGGTAATGCAATTACTAAAATTATGCAAACTATGCAAACAAGGAAGATCTCAAGATGAACTTATCACCCAAAATATCATCGCATAATTTCTATGCCTTTTTATGGCATGCGGGCTTTCTTGCATTAGCTCAAAGTTTTATTGATGTTGATACCGTCGTTCCTGCTATGATCATAGAATCGGGTGGCGGTGCAATGCATATTGGCATAATGACAGCAATTATGCTGGGAGGATCAAGTTTTACACAATTGTTTTTTGCTCCATATATAAGCAATAAACCATTTAAAAAGAATTTTCTGCTTGCCGGAATAAACATACGTGTCTTTTCACTTTTTGCTTTGGGGATTATCCTGTTTTACCTTAAAGGAAATCAATCAAGCCTGGCACTATGGTTTATTTTTCTTTTTATTATAATGTTTTCCCTGGCAGGTGCCTTTTCCAATATAAGCTACACTGATATTTTAGGAAAAAGCATGAATGAAGACAGAAGAAAATCATTTTTTTCGGCAAAACAGGTTATAGCGGGAGGAATAGTTTTAATATCTGCCTTACTGGCAAAAAAGGTTTTAACATCATTCGAATATCCTGTTAATTTCGCTGTAATGTTCTTTACTGGCGCATCATTACTCCTGATTGCAACGGGAGGTTTCTGGAATGTTAAAGAACAAAATCCCTCCAAGAAAAAAATAAGCGGCCTCAGAAATTATTTGCGCATATTAAGATCTGAATTAAAAATAAATCCCAGATTAGGCTATTTCCTTGGATTTATAAATACCCAGGGCATTATTATTTCGTTTCTTCCTTTCGTCATGCTCTACGCGAAAGAAACACTGAACACAGAGAGCAATGACACAGGTAATTATTTAATTTTTAAGGTTATCGGAATCATGATAGTGAGTCTGATGGTCTTTTTAGTTGCGAAAAAAATCAAATATAACCTGCTCCTGTACCTGAATTTATTATTTTCAATTATGCTAATTATCAGCGTAATGCTAATAGATGATGAATATACATTGAGGTATATTTTTATAATGGGCGGAGTGGTTTTCTCGTTATACACAATAACCATGAACGGTCTGCTTCTTGAAGTGTCAGAAACAGGAAACAGAGCTATCTATACCGGTTTTGCAGGGGCAGGCAATATTCTGCCTGCACTGTTACCGCTTACCGGGGGCTTGTTAATAGGTAATTTTGGTTTCAGGAGCTTCTTCATTTTGTATATTCTGATCGTTTCTTTATCGTTCTATTTTATCCGTAAAATTGACTGCAGAAAATAAGAAACAGGCGCTGGTGAGTTCGAACTTCCCGGATTCATTCTTAATATAGCCTAATGCAGCAAGAGCTTCAATCACTGTCCATAGTGCTCTTTGATCACTGCTGGTTTCGGCAGCCAGGCTCTTCAGAGTTAAGGGCCTGTTTTTTAGCGCTTCAAAAATTCCTGCTTGTACAGCTGCTCCTACTACCAGTAATTCTTGTGGTAATTGAAAAGATTCAGTATCAGGCATCTTATTTTCCCTCCATTTTTTTTCAATCCTAAACAATTCATCTTTGCAGAGCCATGGTAATTTCCAGTTCCACTTCCCGATCAATAATATCTTCGATCCGGCCTTTAATGGCATCTATTTCATTATCATCAAGTGGTTTTGAGGAAACTAGTCTAAGAGAAATATTTACTGGCTTTACACTTTGTATACGCACATCTCTGATAATAACATTTTCTGTTTCCCATCCGTCAAGTGTCTGGACAAGCTTGTGCTCAAATAGCATACGGTTAAAACCAATGGCAAGCGGAATACTGAAAATCACAACTATAAGCAGAGATATAAACACAGCTCTGGTAGCAAGCCGGAAAGGGCTGAAGCCAAGAAACATAAAGGTAACTGAAGCTGCCAGCACCATGCCTGCAAGGTTAGTGAAAAGTAATAAAGCAGCACCTGAAAAAACATTCCAGTCCATCCAGCCAAATCCTATCCCGGCTACAGCCAGGGGAGGGACAAGAGCAACTGCTATGGCCACTCCGGCAAGTGTCTTTGCAACTTCCTCCCGTGCATGTGCATAGGCTCCGGCAATACCTGAAATAATAGCTATACCAAGGTCCAGGAGATTGGGACTGGTACGGGCTATGATCTCTTCATTGGGGGTATGGATAGGTGTAGCCATGGTTATCAGTACAGCAAAAGCGAAAGAAATTCCCAAACCGAAAAGAATAGTGTATGAACTGTTCAATACCAGTTTTTTATCCTGACGCAATGCTCCCATACTTAGGGAAATGATGGGCGCCATAAGCGGAGCCAGTATCATAGCACCTATAACAACCGGAGAAGAATCGGCAAAAAGGCCCAAAGTTGCCAGGGTGGTAGATAAAACCATAAGGGCCATGTATGTACTTTTAATGCGTGCATTATCACGTATTATCTGGAACAGGTCCTTAAACTCCTCACTTGAAGCGCGTTTCATAAAGGGTAACCTGCGGCCTGACATTTCATTGGCCGCCTCACCTGCAGGTAATGCCTGGATTTTTGATGCTTCATTGGACTTGGGTGGTTCTTCCGGAATTTCCAGCAGTGCCCCTGGTATTACCTTGATGATTTTCTTCTTTGTTTCAAGCTCAATTTTATTCGCGGAATGAGTACTTCCGTCCTCGGTAAATGAAAGTTCTCCTTCCGGTGCAGTAAACAAAAGCCTGTCTGTTTTAATATATGCTCCAAATTCAGGCAATTTATTTTTGTGCCAGAAGGATCGAAAAGCAAAGCCAGCCAGCTCCAATGCACTTCGCGGGCAAACGAGCAGTGCATGCATCATGCCGTCATTAAAATAGGATTCCTCTGGAATGAACCTTGATAATAATGAGTTTGCCTTATGCGTAGTTACAATTATGCCGGAGACTGCTGTTTTGGAAATATTATCGTTCTTCTGGGTTATT
The DNA here is from genome assembly GCA_964520585.1 of uncultured Bacteroidales bacterium. Classification (GTDB taxonomy): domain Bacteria; phylum Bacteroidota; class Bacteroidia; order Bacteroidales; family PUMT01; genus PXAP01. The sequence continues at coordinate 2,414 of CAZFOO010000108.1, read as the reverse complement.
TCCAGCTTGAAGGGTGTAAGTTTTAAGAAAACTCCAACAAAATTTTTAATTCTTTTCCACAGACCGATCTTTGTGAAAAATTTGCTGGTTGCAAGCTGAAAAGTACTGCCTATTACCACACTGCTGAATACAAACCGGGCGTTACAATACAACAGGTCCAATTCTATTGCTTCCGGGTTTTTCCTTAAATGCTTAATGGCTTTTTCGAGACTGGATTCAACACCGGTAATAGTACAGAATCGTGTGGCCTGTGGATGTGGCAGTGCTGCAATGATTACTTCAGTGTGTAAAAAAGAAGGAATTAGTTCCTTAATCTGATCATCGGACAGGTATAACAGTAATTGTTCTCCCTGCGAAACTTCAGGTGGGTTCTCTGCATCAAATATTTTGCTTTCTGATATAATATCCCGGACTAAAGGAAGTATCTTTTCCTCAATATAAGGTTGTTCTCCGGGATCAAAAATCAGGATGAAGCTCATATCTGCATTTTATGATAACAATATAACAAATTTAATATACTCTGTTTATACATTTACCTGTGATTTTATAGTTATTTATATCTTTAAATTGAAATATGGAAATATCTGATGACATGACAAAAAATGGACCGGCTTAAAAAATTTCCACTCACTTGGATGATCATGATATTGTGCTGCACAAGAGTACAAAGAAGGAGATCATCAAACTAAGAAAAAAGAAACACCATGGAAACTTTTACAAGGCCTGTGGGGTTTGCTGAGACAAATCAAAGCCAGTCGTACGGTACTTTTCTATGGACCTCCCGGAACAGGGAAAACACTGGCTGCTGCATTGCTGGGTAATTACTTAAACAGGGAAGTTTACAGGACAGACCTTTCAATGGTAATTTCCAAATATACTGGTGAAACCGAAAAAAATCTGGCATCATTATTTGACAAGGCTGTAAGTAAAAACTGGGTACTGTATATATCTTGCCCGACGGTGATACTGCTCTGATATTAAAACCCATATAACCTGGAGTGATAAGTTTCAGGTTTGATGGATTAGAAATAAATCCTGCAAATCTTCAATTGCAGCCAACTCTGATTGTTCTTTATGTACTCCCGGCAGAGCACCAATTATCATTATGTTCAAAGTTTAATAAAAAAACTAATTCCGGTCATTTCTGGTGAAACAGACAATTGAAAATTATTCATAAATTCCATCCGGTCTGCCCTCATAAATCCATATAATACCAGATCAAAAACAAACAAAAAGGCACCTTGCATAATAATTGAGCTTCCGTATCCCCGAAGCAGATCCTTACGCTCAGGATAGTTAGTGGAATAATGTCTCATCACCAATCCTGTACCTATGTATCCTACATCCAGCAAGGCATTAATAAGAAGGACATTCTCGATGCGTAGGTGGTTATTAAGAACCTCCTCCCTATCCATCAGTGAGACATCAGCATTATAATTATTGTGAAGGGCAAACCCTGCAATGGATAAATTGACTACGTTCCAAAAAAGATTCATCTGGTCAAAACGGGCTCTTTCACCGGAGTGCTGCGCCCACCCATATCCTCCGGCTGCTATATTAGCAACTGCCCAGGATCCCAGCACAAACATACCGGTATTCTGGGTTTTAAGACTCTGCTTATAAAATGATTCATAACCGTTTTGTCCGTATATATTTCCCGGACTCAAAATTAAAATCAGCAGTACCAGGAAAAACAGGAGATACCTTCTGTCAAATAATGGGATTGTTAATGATGTTTTCAAAAATCTTAATTTTAATATTGGAATTCGTATATAACTACTTAAAAGTAACCCATAATCATACCGCTAAGCATTTATTCTTTTTAAACAACTGGAATACGGTATTGTTTAGTGGTTAAGTGAGAAGTTAAGGGAAACGGCGCTTTCACCTTTGTTAGCCGGAGTGGAAGAAAAATTCAGGATGCCCCCTAACAATTCCCCGGAAGTGAGTTAACGATGATAATGGAATATAAATTGAATATTAATTATAAGATATGTTGTAAGAAATTTAAACTCTATAATTATGTTCAAAATAAAAGTGCTTATTATATTAGCCATGTTTATCACCGGTTGCCGTGGCACCTCCGAACCGGATGAAACAGAGGAAACCACCGACACACTGGCACCTCCGGATACCACACAACCAGTTGATAATGTCGAACCCATTGGAATACCGGAACCCGGTGAACTTAAGGAACTGGAAAGAATTCCCGGGAAGGAAGAATTACCGGAACCGGAGGAACTGCCCGATCCTGCTGAGCTCCCGGAAATTAAAGAACCTTAGCAAAATGGGGGACTGCTCCATAATTAATTAATGGATGAACTGGGCCTGATAGAGATGAATTGCTCTTAACAAAGGTGAAATGCACTTATATAAGGCGAAAGGTGCTATATAAAGTGAAAGGCGCTTAACAA
>CAZFOO010000107.1:0-12500 GCA_964520585.1 uncultured Bacteroidales bacterium | reverse complement strand
TATGTTCAAAATTTTATCCTCATAGTTCCAGGACTCAAGAATATTTCAAAATTTTGTCCTCATAGTTCCAGGACTCAAGAATATTTCAAAGTTTTTTAACAAATAATCCTAACTTGATTAATTCATAAACTTAGAAATATACTTGAGCCATTTAACCTTTGAAACAAATTATTTTTCACCACTAAGATAAAAGGTTGCTTAGTTTCATAATGATGCGAATTTTTATGAATTAATGCGACTAAGATTTATCTGTTATAAAATTTGCATTATTGATTTTGTTTCAAGCTGGATAATTGATAGTTGGTTTCCAGGTGTTTCTCTGGTGAAACAACAATATTAAGCACCTCCATTTCTAAATTCAGTTCAGAGGGGAATTCCCATAAACCCCATAAAGTTATGGTATTAGGTTCATGTGGGTTTAGAATTGTTTCACCCAATGGACAATTTACGATGTTATAATCTGATTTTACTCTAATCCTAAAAGGGATGTCACTCTTATTTGTAAAGGTTAACAACAAAAGAGGAATATCTCTTTTTGTTGATTTTTCATGAACCAAGTCTACAGATGCTTTAAAAATTTGTTCTGCTTCAGGTTGTCTGGCTATGATAAAATCATCGACAAGTACTGCCGTCCGTTTTTCTATTAACGCATTTTTAATGCCTGTTTCCGATTTTTCTTCGACAAATACAAGCGTCATTGGACGATGTGATTCCTTATATTTAAAATAAATATCATGGTGTTCATCACTATTACCCAGCATAGTCAAATTGTATTCTTCAGCAATCTTATGAGCCAGCATATTGTATACTCCTGAATTAACGATTTCCACGCCATCTAACAATCCTTTTTCCAATAATTTCTTATGAAACGAAGTAAAAAGAGTTGTATCATTATTCTCACGTGGCCAACCAGGGTGATTATAGAAAACAAACGCTTCTTGTTTTTTTGCTTCAATAAATGGAGCCATAAGTTCTTCATCTTTTATTTTATCCTTCATCACGAACTCTTTCTTTGTTTTTTCCATATAATCTATAGGGAGCTTGTTTACATCTTTAAGAAAAATAGCATTATTGTGGTAAGGGGAAACCCTTGGAGATATCTCTCCTCCGTTGATCACTATTAGTTCCTTATTTTCAGCATAACTTTTTGCTATCTCAAAAGGTTTATTGTAGTCTTTTTGGATTATTTCAGGAAACCCCTCGTAATCAATGTGATCGGTAATTGATATGACATCAAGTCCGTCACGAATAGCTTCATTTACCCTTAATGTAGGCCAAACATGACCATCGGAAAAAACGGTATGTAGGTGAAAATCACATTTTAGGGTGTAATATCCTGGGATGTCGGGTATTTCTACATTTTTTGATTGACAAAAGGCGCTGTTAATAATTGCTATTATAAATAGCAACAACAGCATATTTTTCTTTGATATTATGTTTATCATAGTCTTAAATTATTTTTTTTAATAATTTATTCCCATCCTGGATTTTGTTCAAGGTTCGGGTTTAATAAGATATCTTCGTTCGATATCGGGTGGAAATATTTTTTTTCATCAAATATTCTATCTTCATCATCTCTCCAAATGACGTGACCTTGATCACCGTCTGACAAACGGGATGCAGCCCCATCAATAACATAATAGATGACCCCATTAATAATATCGTCAGGCACCTCTTCAACAAAGGAAACATCTGGTGTCCCGTTTCCATCTAAATCCATAGGGTAGTTTAACGCAGGAACATAAATTCCTTTCCATGGCATCTCAAGGAGATGGCCTTTTTTCCATCGAAGTAAATCGTTGTAACGTAAACCTTCATAACATAATTCGATTCCTCTTTCTCTTCTGACTTCAAGCAAAAATTTATTGGATATTTCAGGGAAATATGTTTCCTGAAGGTAAGAATCAGCCTCCTGTGGAATGGATGGATTAACACCAGCTCTTATTCTTAAGGGTGCAATTGTTTGATTCCACACTGATTCGTCGAAATTATTTAACTCTGCCATAGCTTCAGCGTAGTTAAGCAATACTTCAGCATACCTAATTAGAGGAATAGAATTATAGGATTCAGCTGTTCCATCCAGAGACTTATCATCCAGGCTATGTTTTAATATATGATATCCCGTAAAAGTATATCCAAAATTTGGTGGAGCAGCACTACCATCACTTCTTGTATATCCAATTGATCTCACTGTTTGAGAAAGGCGATAATCTCTCTCTGACATTTCTCTAACAAATTGAATAGTATCATATCCAGGCTTATCGGTAAAAGGGCTGCCATCTGTCATTAAATAAGTGTTTACGAATTGTTTGTTTAGTCCCCATCTTGCTCCATAAGTTGCACTATTAAACTTCCATGTTATATTATGCCATTTTTTTAAAGAATTACTATAGCCTACTGCCCATAGTACCTCTTCATGGACTGGTTTTTCACTTGTAAAAAGGTTCCTGTAATCAGATTCGGGATTTCCGGTATTGAATATCTCGTAATTACCTTTATTCATAACTTTTTCCGCTGCATCAGCAGCTTCTTCCAAAAATTTACTGGCCGATTCGGACAATCCCAGTCGTGGATGATATTTTCTGAATGTTCCTTCAAAAAGACAGACCCTGGATTTAAATGCCAGTGCTACCTGACGTGTAATAACAGACGATGTATTGTCTTTTACATCTCTTATATTGGCAGCCGCAAAATTCAGATCATATAATACAGAGTCCATGACCAATTGTCTGGCGTCACGTGGTTTATAAAGATCATCATCTGAAGTTGAGAGAGTTTTGGAATACCAGGGAACCTCCCCATATCTAACTACTTTATCAAAATAAAAATAAGCCCTGAAAAATCTTGCGATTCCTTCATAATGGTTTCTGCTTTCAATCGGTATTTCTTCATGATTAAAATTTTCAAGAAAATAGTTTATGTTTCTCAAATTATTCCAGTTCCAGGCCTGTTCATTCACTGAAGAATAAGAACCCGCAATGAAGGCTGGTGACTGATTCTTTGATGTATATTCGCCCATTTCATCGGCTGTTGCAACAGATAATCCGGAAGGAAGCATTCGTTGGTAAAATGAGTTGGTATATAATTCAAGATCTTTTTCTGTTTTAAAAAAACTTGTGGATACTAATTTATCTGATGGTTCTATTTCAAGAAATTTATCGTCACAAGCTGTAAAAAAAACGAGTAAACTCAATGTAAAAAATATTGATAATCCTATTTTTCTCATGATATTTAATTTTTAATATTAAAAAGTAAGGTTCAATCCAATCGTTACGGTTTTTAACATAGGATAAGCATTCCCCTGTCCATATCCATTCATCTCGTCCCAGGTACTGGGATTTTCAATTACTTCAGGATCATAATTGTCGGTGTTTTTGAACAGACCAGAAAAAGTCAATAAATTTTGCCCTGTTATAAAAATCCTGGCTTGTTCACAATTTATTTTCTCAGTAAGCTTATGAGAAAAGGTGTAATCCAGAGTAATATTTTTTAAACGGATATAACTTGCATCTTGTAGATATCTTGTTTGAGGGGCTCCCAGTGATCTTGTCGTACCTAATGAAGTATATCCTCTAAACCTTGGCCAATAAGCATCTTGGTTTTCTTCAGTCCAAATATTTTCCATCATTATTTTTGGTTGAAAACCATAAGGTCGATTATAGGGGCCATAGAATAAATCAGCTTCTGGAGCAAAATACCAATCTCTTTTGCCGATTCCCTGGAAGAATGCAGATAATCCGATTCCATTCCAGGATGAGGATAAGTTAATACCAAAATGATAACGAGGCGCATTGTTCCCGATAATTTTTCTGTCACCTGGATTGTCTACTGTGTTGTCCCCAGGATTTATAAACCCGTCATTATTAAGATCCGCAAATTTCAAATCGCCGGGTAACCACTGGTTGTTATTAGAGTTCCGCAAATAATCCTGATTAGCATGATTTTCTATTTCTTCCTCTGAGGTAAACAAACCCAGTGTTTCATAGCCCCAGATATCTCCAATTTGATGCCCTTCGTAGTAGGTGCTTGCTAATGTTTTTGTTGGGTTATTAAATCTTGTTATAAGAGATTTACTATCCCAAGCTGAGCCTGAAATGTTATAGTTAAATGGCTTACCGGCTAAAGTACCCTGGTCTTTCCAGGATAGAGTCAATTCCCAGCCTTTGGTTGAAAGATCTGCATAATTTCCAAAAGGCACGGTAGCCCCAAATACATTGGGTAATGGCTGACCGTACGTAAACATGTCTGTAGTTTTTCGATCGTACAACTCAAATGTTAATCCAAATCTGTTATTAAACAATATCGCATCTAATCCAAGATTTAAGGTAGTAGCTTTTTCCCATGTTAGGCCATCTGGAATGACTCCAGGTAAATTGGTATAGGCTTTTTGAATATCCTCTAAGATAACTCCGGTTTTGCCTACTGACATTAATTCCAGATATCTGTAAGGTGCAACATTCCCATTTCCAAGAGAGCCGTATGAGGCTCTGATTTTTAAATTATTCAACCAACTTCTGGTATTTTCCATAAAAATTTCTTCTGAGATATTCCATCCGGCTGAAGCAGAAGGGAAAAATCCAAATCTTTGATCTTGCGGGAATTTGGAGGAACCATCATATCTGCCATTTAATTCGAGAAGATACTTGTTTTTAAAGTTATAATTTGCTCTGTAAAAAATTCCCATAAAAGCCCATTCGTTTCCTCCACCTGTAATGGAATAATTTTGTCCATCCAATAGATTATAATCCGGTTTGGAAGGAACCAATAAACCGTCTCGTCTTGTATTTAACCTTTCAATAGAGGTTTTTTCGATGTTATAACCTATTAGCAATTTAACATTGTGAGAATCTCCGAATGTCTCATTCAATTCCGCTGTGATATTTGAACTCCAGAAGGATTTTTCATTATTGTATTGCCGTAATAAACTTGTTCCGAATCTTGAAGAACTGCCGGGTTTTTCACTAAATCCTATGTAGTTATTGACTCTTTTATCTTTATCAAGGTTCTGGTAAAAGGAAAAGTCAGCATTTAATAATAATAAGTCGTCAAAAAAAGTTGCTTTTAAACCACTGGTATTTCGGATTAAAAAATTTGATTGTCTCGAACGACTGCTACCATCAAAAAATGGTGCACCTGTATAGGCGGCTGCTCTGGTATAAGTGCCGTCAGGATTATTCATTACTGCAATTGGGAACCCCACAACATCTAAATATCTCCAAATATTAATATCTCCATTTGCTAAAAGTGGATATTCATATTCATAATTACTTAAATCAAAATTATTTTGAAAAGAAAGCCAGTTTGTAAGCTCAATTTCTCCTTTTCCCCTTAAGTTATATTTGTTAAATTTATCAGAGGAGTAATTAAAAATCCCATCTTGATAATAGTAAAGACCCGATAAATAAAAATTGGCTTTTTCTGTCCCCCCGGAAGTGCTTATAGAGACTTCTGTTGCTGGTATACTATTCTTATGAAGCAAATTATCCCAGTCTGTGCTTCCATAATATTCATAACGATCTAACTCATTATTATAAACTACATCTGGCAAATCAGGATTTTCGCTATGATTTTTTAATTCATTCAGGTATTCCCCCGAAAATGGGAAAAAGTTATTAACAGAGATCGCACGTGTTTTGTAATCAAACCAACCTAAAAATGCTTCGTCAAAATTTTGTGCCCACTCATAACCATCCGTTATTAAGTTTGGTTTAAAAATTCGCTGGTTTAAGGACTGGCTAACATCAATATTTAAAGTTGATTTACCATCTTTTGCAGACTTTGTTGTTATCAAAACTACTCCAAAAGCTGCTCGCGATCCGTAGATAGCTGCGGATGAGGCATCTTTAAGGATTGAAATACTTTCGACATCTTTGGGATTAATCAGATTAGGATCACCTTCAACTCCATCAATCAGGACCAGGGCGTTTCCTCCTGCACCTATTGAAGTCATTCCCCTTATATTAAAATCCGCAGATCTGGTAGGACTTCCATCAATCATTTTGATATTTAAGTTGGGAAGAGTACCTTGAATCATTCGGGTAAGGTTTGGAGCAGGTCTATTTTGAATATCTTCACTTCCAATTTGCGAGACAGCACCTGTAAGATTAATTTTCCGTTGTGTTCCATACCCAATCGCAACTACCTCTTCAATTCCAATCTTATCTTCCTCCATGGTTACATTAATACTCGTCTGGTCTCCCACTACCACTTCCAGGGTTCGCATTCCTACAAATGAAAACTGTAACACAGCATCATCGGGAATTTTGGTCAGTGAGTACTCACCATCTGCATTGCTGACGCCACCTATGTTAGTGCCTTTCACCATCACAGTTACACCGGGAAGCGGTTCCCCTGATTCATCAGTTACAATTCCTGAAACAGTGTGTTGTTGTATTGATATATTTTGATGGAACATGCTGTTTGCATGTAAATTCAGAAAAGAAAAGATAATCAGAATAATTGAAATATTAAAGGTCAGCAGAATCTTTCCGACATACTCTTTCTGAAAATTGATGTATCGTTTCATTTTAGTTGTCATACTATTTAAAAGGTTATGGGTTATATAATATTTTCATGTTTTTTTGCGCATTGCAATTTTGATTAGTTTAATTGAGAGATGGACATACCAAACCCTTCCCAATATTTTTTCATGGGTAACATATCTAATGTTTTACAATAGGATAATTTTAAAAGGACCTTTTAGTTCTGGCTAGCTTTGCAAAAATGATCCAAAATCCTGTGATTAGTGTTAATACATCAATAAGTAATTATGAAATATTTTGACCCGCATTAGAGTCCTTAATGTTTAGATAAGTTTGCCCTCAAAATTCAAAGGTTCAAGGATATTTCTAAGATTAATAATTTATCAGGTTAGATCAGCAGTTGGCATTTTTTAAGATTTCCCAGGTGTGGACTGCGAATTTTCTTCAAAAAAACTTGCATTTCATTGAATACTGCCTTAACTTGTCTTTAATTTAGAATAAATAAGAATAAAGACATTTTATAATCAAGGAGTTAATAAATTCACAATAGTTCGATTATTTCCTGTCCGGGAAAATTCAGTTTTTCTTAATATTAATTTAACTAAGGGAGGCAATTTTTATGGAAACACTATTCAGGCTGATGCTCACTCGTCCTGCCATGGAGCAGAATGAAGAATCGCCCAGCATAAAGCTGGCGCAGAATACCACCTTCCAGGCTGCCCTTGGCAGGGCCTGGCAAAAGAAAGATCCCCGCAGTGCCCTAAAAGAGGAAGCGCTAAAATATATTAAGTCAAAAGATTTTACCGGTTTCCCTGAAGAACTGGCTATCTATCCTCAGCTAAAGATCCTGAAGGAGCTGCTCAATGAGATTGAAAAAAAGAAAAGCGTTACCCGGACTGAGCTGGTCAAGGCAGCAGAAGAGGCCTTCGGCACAGATCTGGTCGGCATTTTCAGTAAAAAGCAGCTTGATACTGCCGTCAGATCTCTAAAAGACAGCCTTATTGCCATTAAGCTTCTACCCGAACAGCACAGAAAACCCATCGAACAACTAACCAACCGGTTAAGGGATATAGAGCTTATTTTTGCACTTGATTCAAAGGGCAAACTGCCTGAAAACGGTCTGGCATTACGGCTGTATCGCAGGCGTTCGGTCATGCTGCCCTCGGAGGCCGACCTGAAAAGCGCTCTTAATTATGAAGAGCTGCTCAAAAAGATTGAAGAGGCAAGGAGAAAAGAGGAGGAGCGAAAAAGAAGAGAGGCAGAGGCAAAGTTTGAGCTATACAAAAACCTCAAAAAAGCTGTAAAGGAGCTTACTTCTCTTGGGGAGGAAAACTTTAACACCACTCCCCGGAAGGATATTCCTGGTTTCAAGGTTGCCCCGGATGTTACTCCCTCTAACATCTACAATAACGTTCTCAAGCAACAGCTCCAGAACATGCAGTTCAGCATGGTTGCCGCACAGCTTGGCAAAGGCAATATCTCTGCCGGCCCGAAAACAGAACCCCAGGGTTCCATTTCTGCAGAAAGCGGAATGGCCGGCTCATCACCCTATTCCGTTATCGAGCCGTTATTCCTCAGTGGCAGTCCCGATTACAAGCCAATTAACCTTTCTGCCATATCTTTCCGCCTTAAGGCCGGGACCGACAAAAAGCTATCGCCGGCAACCCAGAAAATATTAAAGGAACGTAATTTAAATCTCACCGATCATTCTCTTGATTATATAGTTCAGGCATTGCGGACTGAGATCACGGCTTTGTCGAAGGAGCTTGACGGGCTTTTCGGGCGGCCCATGAAATACAGCTTTAAGCGCGCGGGTAAAGCGATGATCATGATAAAAACACCGGTCCCCACTGTCTGGAATAACATGGTTTTTGGGGGAGATATAACTTTTCCTGAAATGACGGTACTTGACATGAGGGTACCGCATACTCATGGAAGTGTTGCCCCTGCAGGAATTGCCGACCTGCTGGTTGTCAAGCAGCAGCTGGTCCGCTACCGGGGTGCCGACGTGGCTCATATTGAGAACGTGCTGAAAGGAGAGAAGAAGGAGCGTGAACATATTCGCAGGAGGGAGACCGAAGAACTGATATTCCGCGAAAGCGAGATCACTACTTCCGAGGAACGGTCGCTTGAATCAACCAGCCGTTTTGAACTTAGCAGGGAAACCAGCGAGACCATAAAAGAAGAGGCCAGCCTCAAGGCGGGGTTGGAAATATCGGGGAAATACGGACCGGTGGTTGAATTTACCGCCAGCGCAGAGGGATCGTTGTCCCGCACCAAGGAGTCGGCGACTAAAACGGCTGCCAAATTTTCTCAGGATGTTACCGAACGCAGCGCCAGCAAGGTCACTCAGCGGTTGCTGGAGCGTTCGTCGCTGCGGGTGACAAACGAGGTGACTGAGAAAAATATGCACGGCATCGACAATACCGGTGGCGGAGGACACATAGCCGGTGTTTACCAGTGGGTTGAAAAAGTATATGAAGCCCAGATGTACAATTACGGATTGCGGACCATCTATGACTTCATGGTGCCCGAACCCGGAGCTTTCCTGATAGAAACGATGCAGTCGGCTCATACAGCTTCCATGGAAATAGAAAAACCGGCTCCTTTCACGCTGCGTCCCGATCAGATAACCGAATCGAATTACCACTCCTGGGTAAAGATCTACAGAGCCACCGGCATCACACCACCTCCGGAAATGTATATTACCAAATCACTCAATTTCAAGGCAGGGGGCGGAGATTCAAAAACCGATTACAGCCATTCCGGTCAAATTGAGGTTGATGAAGGTTACAAGGCGATCCATGGCGTTGTCGGAACAGCTGCAACCATAAGCGACGAGAAATACCTTATTGATGTAGTTCTCAGTAACAGGGCGGCCAGGATAGAAGGCTCGGACTGGATCTGGAGTACCAGTCTTAATGATGTAACAGGCTCGGTAGCATTCGGATTGCAGACAAGCAAGGTAAAGAGCATAGCGGCTATACTCGAGGTTAAAACTCAGCGCACCGACAGGGCTATGATGTTGTGGAGGCTTGACACTCATGCCAAGCTAACCAATGCATACCAGGCAAGGCTGTCCGAATATGAGGAGAAGCTGGCACAACTGGAGATGCAGGCCGGGGTGGCTATTGAAGGCAAGAACCCTGCGCTCAACCAGGATCTGATGAACGATGAGCTCAAGAAGAACTGCATCAGCATAATGACCCAGCAGCATTATGATCTGTTTAATGCCATCTCTATGGGAATCAATGGAATGCCACAGATAAACCTTTATGAGAATGAGGCCGAGGGACCATATGTCCGCTTTTTTGAACAGGCCTTTGAATGGGAACATATGACCTGGGTGGCCTATCCTTATTTCTGGGGACGGAAGAGTAAATGGGTGGAGAGAGTTTCTTACGAAGACACCGATCCGCTTTTCAACGAATTCCTCAAAGCAGGTTATTGCCGGGTCAACGTGCCGGTAAGGCCTGGTTTCGAGGGCGCCATAGACCATTTCATGACTTTCGGCGAGATCTGGAATGGCGGACCTCTTCCTGCGATCTCCAATCCACTCTACCTGCCAATAGCAGATGAGATAGCAGAGAGACTGGAACGGCCGGGAGAAGAGATACCCGAAGGTGACCCCTGGATGGTAACGGTGCCCACCAGCCTGGTACATCTGCGTCCCGATGACAAGCTTCCTTTATGGGAGAAGAATGACCAGGGAGAGTGGGTTGAGGTAACAGAAAACGGGGAGTGATATGGCACGGATTACAGATCCCGGCCAGGTGCACTACCTGGCCCTTGAGGGGGGAGGGGGCAAGGGAGTCACCTATCTTGGCGCCATCAGGGCGCTGGAGAGCCTTGGCGTACTTCCCATCGACATCGACCGGCGGGGCCAGAACCAGATCAGGGGTATCAGCGGAGCTTCAGCCGGAGCTATAACCGCCATGTTCCTTGCCATGGGCTATACGGCCGATGAGCTGCAGCAGGTGCTGAGCAACTCATCCACTTTTACCGGATTTTTTGACGGGCCTGATACCGGAATCTCAAGACTGGTGGACCGTAATAACAGGCCGGAAATGCGCACCGATGCACCGCAGGGAACAGTTCCGCTCGACTATATCAGGCAGAGGACACAAAGCATATCACGATTTTCCAGTATAGCTTCGGCCTTCTCCCTTCTGGTTCGCAGCGGCCTTATAGGCGGACGCTCCAATCCCATTGTGTCAAAACTCATATCACACCCCGATCATTATCTTTATAACCTGTTGTTTGACAGGGGACTGTTTCCCGGATTTGCTGCCCGGAGATTCTTGCAGGGTGCCGTTTACCAGAGGTTGTGGGACCGGTTCGTCAGGAGCCGGACCGCTCCTGGTCAGCCGATACCGATCATGAGTATCAACGGCTCAGAGATAAACTTCAACGAGTTTTATACTCTGACGGGAGTGGAACTGGTAATAACCGGCGCAAACATTACAAAACACAAGCCGGCGGTATTCTCCAGGAGGCATACTCCAAATTTCCCGGTTGCCGAGGCTGTCGGTATTTCAATGAACCTGCCGGTGCTGTTCAAGCCGGTGGTGGTAGAGGCCAATGTCGCTACCGGCACTCTCAACAGGAGAACCGATGATTATCATGGAATGTGGATCGACGGAGGGATCCTTAATAATTTCCCCCTTCACGCCTTCGACCACCTTATGCCGGAGGTTTCTTCCCGGCATCCCGGACTAAAACCGTTGCACGAAAATATGCTTGGGCTGCGGCTCACTGAGGGGCCGGCAACTCATCAGCAGTCAGCAACCACCGGTACCATGGATATATTTATGGAGCACCTTGGGAATATTATGGGCACAATCCTTTACCCTTCCGAAGAAGGACAGATAAGAAGCGATGAAGAGAGATCCCAGACCATTGACCTGTACACTTATGATCTGGAGACTACCGAATTTGCACCACCCCCTTCCAGGTCGGCCACCCCCGTAGCCGAAGCCGAAAGGGCGGTAACGGCTTATTTTGGAAGTTAACATGGTATGGTGATATGATTTTTCACGACATTTTTTAAGCTGTTCAACTGATTTATTTTTGACTGGTAATACAAAAAATACGAGCGGTTTGTCTTGTCGTTCAAAAAAGAACCCTAATGGCATAATATCTGGTACGCCAATTTAATCAGTGAGCCAGATAAATCTGGTAGTTTTATATCAATTAACGAATATTATTTTTTATCTTTGTTACCGTCGTAACAGTTACGTATGTAACAAAAGTGAAAAAAATATGAAATTCTATAACAGAGCCAGTGAACTTGCGGAGTTAGAAAGAATACAGAATCTTTCCTTTAATGATTTTTCACGAATGACAGTTGTTACAGGGAGAAGGAGGATTGGCAAAACCAGTCTTGTCATGAAATCTGTTGAGCACACCCCTGTTGTCTATTTGTTTGTGGGACGTAAAAATGAAGCTACACTTTGTGCGGAATTTATTCCTGTTATAGCAGGGTCATTAGATACTTATGTCCCGGAAGGCATTAATTCATTCAGATCTTTATTTCAATACCTGATGGAACTATCTGCAAATCGTTCTTTTAACCTGGTCATTGACGAATTTCAGGAATTCTACAACATCAATGAATCTGTATTCAGCGATATGCAGAATATTTGGGACAGCTACAGGAAACGGACAAACATGAATTTGATAATCAGTGGCTCGGTCTGGTCTTTAATGCAGAAGATATTTCAGAATTCAAAAGAGCCGTTGTTTGGCAGGGCAGACAATATTATCAAGTTATCTGCTTTTGATATAGCTACCCTGAAAGAAATAATGGGCGATTATTATCCTGAATTCACCAACGATGATTTACTTGCATTATATACTTTTACAGGAGGCATTCCCAAATACATCGAATTGCTTTGCGACAACGGCCGGCTCGATGGTGAAGGTATGATTGAATTTATGGTCCGTGATAACTCGTCATTTACCGAAGAGGGAAAGAATCTTATTATTGAAGAATTTGGGAAAAATTATGCCACTTAT
>CAZFOO010000106.1:0-12837 GCA_964520585.1 uncultured Bacteroidales bacterium | reverse complement strand
GCAAGCCATTCAACTACATTATGCAAGTTTGTATTTGTTATGTATCCGGTTTTCACTCCCTGGTTATTTAGAGTGACATAAAAAGCTGAAAAATCTTTACTTGACAGCCCTTTTTCAATCAACATTTCAATAAAATTATTTTCGGCTTCTTTGCTTCTGATAATTTTTATGAAACTGTAATTACCTTCAGAAGCATGAAAATCCACCCAGCATCGATTTGAATCGTTAAACTGACACTTTTTATTAATATAGGTAAAATATAACATCAAAACGGGTTTGCCTTGTAAATCATTTTCAAGGTTTAAAACCGGGACACATGCAGGTGTAATAACATTAAATTGAATTCCTTTGGTCCTGACCTCATGTTTTTTAATTATTCCTGAAACAAACCCCCGGAAATATTTTTGTTCTGCTGATCCAGGAATGATTACGTAATCTTTTGAAAAAAAAGGCTTTAACTTTATTCCTTCTATTCCGGATTCAAGAAGATAAACATTACCACCGGTCAATATCCATCCGGGACTATCTGTCAGTACCAGAGATCCTTCGTTTTTTAAATAAATATCATTACCGCAATGGTGCAAATTGAGATAATAGTGGCTTTCGGTTGTTTTCTTAGTAAAATTAAATATTACCCTGGCCTCCTCTTTTTGTATTATAACTGGTGCGGACCGGACCGGATCTTTTTTCCAGCCTTTGATGAATAAGGGCATGTTGGAATCCCGCATAATCCGCAGACATTTGTCCGTGCGTTTCTGGACATAAGGAATAATAATGGATTTAAGCCTTGATTCTGTAAGTTCATTATAGAAATCAGAAACTGTTTTTGCCTTTTTGGAAAAATATCTCATCAGTTCCTCGTCCCTGCACGATTCCAGAATATTTACAAGTTCCCTTTCATTTTTGCCAGGATTTTCAAAATGATCAGAGAGAGTAACGGAATTGAGCCTTTTGGAGAAATAGGAAAATCCACCGTTATCATTTTCATAAACCAGATAGGGAGCCAAAACAATTCCAAGCGATTCGTGGAATTGTACAGCTATAACCATTCTGGGTGGGGACTGTGGGGTTTTGTTTTTCCCTGTCATGTTAAATGAAAAAAGCGGATTAATAAATTAATCCGCAAACCTAATAATAAACCTATAAAACCCAAGTGAAAAATGGAGTGTCAAAAATATTTTCCCGGAGCGATCTCCGGAAAATATCAAAGCTTTTTCCGTGAACTATTTTACGCCAGCCTGTTTTAGCTTAATACTGAACGAATCATTAGCATCTAAATTAACATCAACCTCTACTTCGGTTTCTTCATAGGAAATAAGTGAGGCTTTAACATTGTAGCTTCCCGGAGTAATGTCTTTTATCCCAAATTTACCATCAAAGTCAGTATAAACCGGATTACCTTGCTCTCCGACTTTAATAAGAACGCCCGCAAGGGCTTCACCAGTATTCATATCAAGAACCTGTCCGGTAACCATTACCATATTCGATTTATTTTCACTTTTAACCTCAGGATTTCCGCTGATAGCGGACTGTAATGATACTAGCAGTAGAGCGGCAGTTATAAGAAATATTCTGTTCATAATTCGTATTTTTAAATTCAATACAAATATATAGAACCAATATGTCCTTAAAATTAAGCCAAATTAATCTTTATGTTAATTTTACGTTAAACCTGCAAACCGGAAAAGAATATCTATTTAACTGAATGTTGTGGCCTAAGCAGGTCATTAACCGTCTTAACCGGATTAAACGTTGAAAGAGGCACCTCCACAAACACCGTGTTCCAGTCCGCCATCGCCCCATTCCATAACCCAGGCAATTCTAAAGCCTTAAGCTCCCTGCCTTCCATAGATTTTTTAGATATAAATCCGGTTTCCGGATCACGGAATTTTTTAAGATCAAATTTTTTACCCTGATGGTTCTTAATGCTGCATACCAGGTCAACAGGATTAAAGTGGGTAGATGCATCGAACAATTTTCTCATCAGGGGATTAGACAAATTGATCTGGGAACTTTCAACTATTTGTAAAGATACTGAACCGTCCCTGTTTTTTACCCAAAATGGTCCGCCCCCGGGCTCCCCTTCATTCCTTACCATACCACAAATCCGGAGTGGCCTGTCAAGTTTGGAAATGAGGTATTTTATCATTTCTTCATTATTCCAACTCCCGCTACCGCCAGGCGTAATCATATACAACTCCTCTTCCAGAAATATCTTAATCTCTTCCAGTAAACCCTCATCTTGATATGTATCATTCTTAAGAATACTAAGATAATAAAAGATTCGCTCCCTCAAAGAAATCAGCATACCACCAAGAGATTTTTTATACCTCACAGTTTGATCCTTTAGAGGGTCAGGCACAACGTTGTCAATGTTTTTGATAAAAATAATATCTGCATCAAGCCCGGAAAGATTTTCCAGCAAAGCTCCATGTCCACCCGGCCGGAATACAAGTTTATCATTATGATCACGAAACGGATTATTTCCAGCATCCACAGCTATTGTGTCGGTAGAAGGCTTTTGCGTGGAGAAGCTAACCGAAAATTTCAGGCCATACCTTTTTTCGATCTTATCCTTAACATCTTCATATACTTTATTAAAGTCCTCCTTATGGTCGGGTGATACTGTAAAATGTATCCTTGCAGTGTCATTTATTCCCCGGCAATACAAGGCCCCTTCAACAAGATGTTCCTCGAAAGCAGTGCGGGATTCGTTATCATACCGGTGAAATAATAGTAATCCCTTGGCTTTATTACCATAATTTAACCCCTCAGTATCAAGCAGAGATTTGATTAACGGGAGATAATCTTTCCGTTTTATCAAAGACTCGATATCCCTGCCTGAATTTTCGAGTAAGGCCTTAAGGTCTTCATAAAAAGCAAAATGCGGCAGACCGGAAATAAAACTATCCACGGCTTTATTATCCGGATCGCGACCCTCCTCACCAATGAATGCATAAAGATCCTTAAACATGCGGGTAGCAGCCCCGGAAGCCGGCACAAACTTAAGGATATTCTCCTTCCCGGAACCGGAATCATACAGACTTATGAAGTCTTCAAGAGTATCTTCACCAGGTTTTAAAATTCCATCTCCCCGGGCAGCAGGTCTGGTTACAGGTAAATATGGAAAACCCTTTTTAAACACCGACAGTTGCTGTTCTGCTTGTTCCCTTGATATACCTCTTTCCTTTAGATCCTGTAAATCGTCTTTGGTAAACATGGTTAGTTATTTATTTATTTTCTGAAAATTCCCTGCCTGCTTTCAGAGCCAGGAGATTCACTTCTGTTATCTCTTTGCCTTTTCTGCCAAAAACCCCAGTAATTCCATCTTCAAAGTTTTGGTACTTTAAATTTATGTAAGGAGTGGCCGCTCCCAGCATTACTATATTGGATGATCTTATCGATCCGATATCCTGCGCTATATTATCTGCATCGATAACAACATGGTTTTTCACCGATCCGACCGCTTCCAAGAGCTCACTGAGTTCGGGGTAATCGTCTATGTTTTTTACCGGAGTAGTATTCGTAACAAGGTATCCATCAGCCGATAACCATGGCAGGTATCTGAGCGACTCCATCGGTTCAACTGCAATAATCAAATCAGCCTGGCCTAATGGTATGAGATCTGAAGATATCTCATTGTCAGAAATCCGCAGGTTTGACTGGACAGCCCCTCCTCTCTGACTCATACCATGAACTTCAGATTGTTTCATATATAAATTGCTTCTCATAGCGGCCATGCCGATACATGCAGCTATTGTCAATATCCCCTGACCGCCTACTCCGGCTATTATTATGTCTGTTTTCATTTTATTTGCTGGCTTTTTCCTGTTTCCTGTTTCTCTTTGCAGCCTGAATGCATTCTCTCCTGGCAATCACCACAGAAACCCCCTTATATTTAAGCTCTTCTTTTATAATACCCACATTTTCATCGTGATGTTTTTTAAGAGGAGTGATAACCCTGATATGATCCTGCTCCACTCCCACTCCAATGCAGATATTTTCTATTCTTCCGGTTGCCGAGGATTTTTGTCCCCCGGTCATGCCGGTAGTTGAATTATCACCAATAATAACTGTGATTGATGATCCGTCATTAACTGCATCTAGCAGGCCGGTAATACCGGAGTGGGTGAAGGTTGAATCACCTATCACGCATACCGAAGGATCAAGTCCCCCATCGGCAGCCCCCTTAGCCATTGTTACCGAAGCCCCCATATCAACACAGGAATTAATAGAATTAAACGGATCAAGTGCCCCCAGTGTATAACAACCTATATCGGAGAAAACCCGTCCCTTTCCATACTGCTCAACAGCCTCATTCAGTGCATTAAACATATCAATATGTCCACATCCTTTGCACAATGAGGGTGGACGGTTTTTTACCACTGAAGGAACGGGAGGCCCCTCTGCAATTTGTAATCCCATAGCCCTGGCAACATGGTCAGGGTCAAGTTCGCCATCGCGGGGAAGGCTTCCGTCCAGACGCCCCCTGATTCTTTTATCAGTACCGGGAAATCCCCTGAGCATCTCCTCAACAAGAGGATATCCCTCTTCCAGAATAAACACCTTTTCACATTCATTTATAATCTTTTCCATTTTCTTTCCAGGCAATGGATATTGAGTTATTTTCAATACAGGATGATCTGATTTCAGTTTAATAATAACCTCTGCAAGATAATTATAAGCAAGTCCGCAGGCAATAAATCCAGTGGATTTATCCCCACCGTCTATAAGAAGGTTGAAGGATGAATTTTCAGACTCCTTTTCAAAACCGGGTTGCAAGGAAAGCAGATTCCGGTATCTTTTCCTGGCTATAGCCGGAAGCAAGATAAACTGTTTGGGATCTGAAGGCATCCTGATCTGTTTTTGAGCTAGCCTTTTACCCGCTTTTACAGATGACCTGGAATGTGATAATCGAGTGGTTAATCTCAGCATTACAGGTACATTATATTTTTCAGACAGTTCAAAACCATGAAATACCATATCATATGCTTCCTGCTGGTTCGAAGGTTCAAGAACAGGAATCATTGCAAACTTACCATAGAACCGGGAATCCTGCTCATTCTGTGAAGAGTGCATTGAAGGATCATCAGCAACGGCTATGATAAATCCACCGTTTATTCCGGTAATTGCCGAATTCATGAAGGCATCTGCTGCAACATTCAATCCGACATGCTTCATACATACCATGGTACGCTTGCCTGTATATGACATACCAAGAGCAGCTTCCATAGCCGTTTTCTCATTCGCCGACCACTGGCAGAAAATATTCTCTTTTGAAGCCCGGTCAGAGTTTTGCACATATTCCATGATCTCGGTAGATGGTGTACCGGGATAGGCATATATACCGGATATTCCGGCATCCATTCCGGCAAGGGCAACAGCCTCATCACCAAGCAACATTAGCTTGTCCATAATAAATATTTTTTTTTGCTAGAGTTAGCACATCAAAATTATAAATAAAACCAGGCAAAAAATATGTTATAAATCACATCATTTCAAAGGACGGAGCGGAAATCACGCCCCTGCTGCATTATCCCGGGGATTCACTCATATATAGTGGCGGTTATTTTTCTGCGCCCTCCCCTGTTTCTGAATTCACAAAGATAAATCCCCTGCCAGGTACCCAGGTTTAGACGGCCGTTTGAGATGGGAATTGTCAGTGATACCGAAAAAATGCTTGATTTTACATGTGCCGGCATATCATCAGGCCCTTCAATGGTATGAATATATCCCGGATCATTTTCAGGAACAAGTTTATCAGTAGAATATACCAAATCCCTGGCCACATCAGGATCGGCATTTTCATTGATAGTAAGGGCGGCAGACGTATGCCTGAGAAAAAGATTAACCATACCAGTTTTAGGCAGTTTGGTGAGTTTTTCTTCAATTAATCCAGTAATAAGGTGAAAGCCACGTGAAAAATCCGGTAGAATGATCTCATATTGTTGTACCATCGTAAATATTATTTAGTATATCAAGTTTTAAAAATGAAGCATAAAACACTGTTAATATAATGATTTTACAACTTATCCAGAAAAAAAACAAAATTTTCCTTATAAGACAAAATGCTTCCCTTTACCATGTATTACACATCAGATTACCATTTATAAAAGCACTAAATATATGATGAGCAATCTACGAAGTCCATTTTTCAAGGGTATTTATGTGTAATTTTACGCAGAAAAAATTTTATTGTACATTTGTTAATAATCATTAAACAAATTTACAGTTTAATGATTTATAAGTGACTTTATAATTAATTTTCTATATTTTTGAGACGGCATGAATTTTGCGCTAGATTTAATTCAGCACAAAGAGAAATAGTTTATGGCAAATGTATTCAGGATTTCTTACCTGCTTTTTATTACCGCATTGTCCCTGGTATTTATCAATGCAGATGCTCAGAATAAAGAGCCTTTGCAGATAAGTGGGATTGTTATGGATGAATTCAGCACACCTCTTCCATATTCTCACATAATCATAACCAGCGCAGGCAAAGGCGGCATAGCTGATAAGCGGGGAAGGTTTTCTTTTATAGTTTATCCTAACGACACCCTGGTATTTTCATCCATGGGATATAAAAGGGAGCAGGTAATTATTCCGGATGACCTGGATTTAGTACATTATGCCATTGATGTTCAACTGGAAAGAGATACTTTTGATATAAAAGAAGTAACCGTTTTCCCCTGGGCAACATATGAAGAGTTCTCCGAAGCTTTTATAGCACTTAATCTTCCAGAAGATGACTATGACAGGGCCCTGGCAAATATTGCACTAATACAAACATGGATGGAGCTGGAAGGACTTCCAGCTGATCCGGCAGCAAGTTTCAAAATAGCTATGCAGGAGCACTATAGCCGTAATATGTATGCCGGGCAACCCCCTAATAATCTGCTTAATCCTTTTGCATGGGGTCAGTTTATACAGGCAATAAGGGATGGCAGCTTCCAACGAAAGTAAAATACATCAGACAACTGTCATACCGATTAATTTCCAGGAAATGTATTTGTGCAGAACAGTTCTAATTATTACCACATTTATTTTATCTGCTCAATGTCTGGTTTTTACGCAAACTCCTTCCCGAATAATACATGGTCATATTTCTGATGAGCATGGAACTTCCCTGCCACTGGCCAATATATTTATTTCTGACTTACCCCTTGGGACAATCAGTAATGAAAACGGCACCTATCGTTTAGCTGTTCCTGCCAATAGTGAAGTTACAGTAATTGTAACCATGCTGGGATATGAACCGGAAACAAAAGTAATCAGGAACACCGGCAGTAAGGATATACGGCTGGATTTTGTTCTCCATACCGCTTATGAAGACATTCAGGAAGTCCAGGTTTTCCAGGGAAGAGAACGGCAGGGAAGTCTCACCAGACTGGATGTCAAGCCGCTGGAACTCATGCCCTCTACAGGTGGTGAAATTGAAACCCTGCTGAAGACAATGCCTGGAGTTTCCGGAAGAAATGAGTTTAGTTCTCAGTATTCAGTCCGGGGTGGTAATTTTGATGAGAACCTGGTATATGTAAACGGTATCGAAGTCCACCGGTCAATTATGGTACGTTCAGGACGGCAGGAGGGTCTGAGTTTTATAAATCCTGATCTTGTGGGTTCTGTGCATTTTTCCGCAGGAGGTTTTAACTCTAAATACGGCGATAAGATGTCATCGGTACTCGATATTACCTACAGAGAACCAACAACCTTTGCAGCCTCTGTCTCAGCCAGCCTCCTGGGAGCAACAGCTCATGCCGAAGGAGTTTCAAAAAACAGAAAATTTAACCACATCAGTGGACTGCGATACAAAACCAACCAGTACCTGTTACAGACTCTGGATGAAAAGGGAGAATATATTTCTTCATTCACCGATTTTCAATCCGCCTTCAACTACCACCACTCCGGCAAATTGAAATTATCTTTTCTGGGCAATTATTCCAGAAGCAATTACGGTTTTAACCCTGCAACCCGTGAAACCTCCTTCGGAACATTTGACAACCCCCTTCAGCTTATGATTTATTTCGATGGTTATGATGCAAGTTTGTTCGAAACATATTCCGCAGCATTTACCAGTCATTATATGCCGGTTGAGAATATAAACCTTAAACTGATTGTTAATGCATTTACCACCCGGGAATCGGAGACCTATGATGTGCACGGACTATATCATATTAATGAGATCGACAGGCAATTAGGAGCAGTCAGTGCAGGCGACAGTATCATGAATATAGGAGTCGGAACTTTTATGAATCATGCAAGAAACTACCTTGATGCGAATGTTTTAGCAATATCCCATAAAGGTGATGCAAGGATAAACAACCATCACATCGAATGGGGTTTACAGGCACAAAAACAACTGTTTGATGATAATATCAGGGAATGGCAGGTGATCGATTCATCAGGATATAATTTACCTTACACCGGACAGGAAATTAACACCTGGCATCTTGCTGATTCAAAAAATGCACTGGATATAAATGTATTTTCGGTTTATCTTCAAAACACATTAAGGTTTAAGGTCGGTATGGGGTCGGTGGACTTAAACGCGGGCTTAAGAACAGGCTATTGGGGTTTTAATGAAACCCTCATAGTCAGTCCCCGCTCCTCCCTCACAATACATCCCGGAAAATACAGCAACCTGATCTTTTACCTTGCCGGAGGTTATTACAATCAGATTCCTTTTTACAAAGAACTACGGGATGAAACAGGCAGCATCAATTACTCAAAGACGCCACAAAGATCTGCTCAAATTGTTGCAGGAGCAGATTATTACATTCAGTTATGGGATAGATCATTTAAGTTTTCATCGGAATTGTACTACAAATGGTTAAGTGATCTTATACCTTACCGTATTGAAAATGTCAGGATAAGGTATGGTGAAGAAAATAATGCAAAGGGATATGCAACCGGCCTGGATATGAAACTGCATGGAGACTTTGTAAAGGGTATTGATTCCTGGATAAGCCTTTCCTTTATGCAAACACGTGAATATGCAGAATACTTTGACTCCAATAGCGGACAAAGCACTATAACTGGTCATTATCCCCGTCCAACTGATCAGCTGGTTAATTTTTCCCTGTTTTTCCAGGATTATCTCCCAAACAATCCAACATATAAAATCCATCTTAAGTTACTGTATTCAAGTCGTATTCCGTTCTCGCCACCCGGGAGACCTTCACATGAGGTCACCTTTAGAATGCCTTCTTACAGAAGAGCTGATCTTGGTTTTTCAAAGGAAATAATCAACAGGCTTAAGGACCCAAAAAAAGGGTACATAGCAGGAAATTCAAGTAGTCTCTGGATAGGAGCAGAAATATTTAATCTGCTTGATATCAGAAATACAGGGTCATATTTCTGGTTAAAAACAATATCAGATAATCCCGCCGTGCCGGGTGAATTTGCAACCCCGAACTATTTATCAGGAAGACGCATAAACATCAGGCTCACGGCTAAATTTTAATTACTTCTACCCTTTCCATCTTCCTCTGAATAAAATTTTATCCAGCGGCATTCTCGTTCTTTCAGCATTTTCTCTTTTTTGAAGTTCTTCGGGAAAATCACTGATGTTGCCCAGGTAGCCAACAGCGATCATGGCAACAGGATCATATTCATCGGGAATATTCAGATTTGTCCTTGCCATTTCCTTATCATAGCCTCCCATCTGATGAACATAAAGTCCCATATCAGTAGCCTGTACCAATAGACTGGCCACGGCCATCCCGGTATCATGCATGGCATAATAATTTGGTTTGCCATTAAACGAAGAATTTCTTTTAGCCAGGCTGAGTATCAATAGAGGCACATTCTTTGCCCATATTTTATTACCCTCGACCAGGCAGTCAAACATCGGTTTAAAGTCAGCTTCGTAATCACTTGTAGCATATATAAACCGCCAGGGTTGCTCATTCCGGCTTGAAGGAGCCCAGCGTGCAGCTTCAAATAACCTCATTATCTTTACTTCTTCAACGGCCTTGTTTGAAAATATGACCGGACTCCGTCTTTTCTCAAGTAACTCATGGATAATTCCCGTACTTTGCTTCATTATTAATAATTAAATTAACATTAAAACGATTTATCAATATAATAGTTTACCATGGGAACAATTAAAATCCGGGTTTGTTTGAGCGCTGATAAAGACAAATAATAGAATACTCCTTTTTGTTATGTGAAAAACTTGTACTAAGATTGCATTAAAATCTGACCGGATTAATTCAAAATTACCATAAATACTTTAAAAATATGACAACACACGATTACATTAAAAGAGAAGAAAAATTTGGTGCACATAATTACCATCCCCTGCCGGTGGTTCTCGACCGCGGTGAAGGAATATTTGTCTGGGATGTTGAAGGAACACGCTACTTTGATTTCCTTTCAGCCTATTCCGCAGTTAATCAGGGTCATTGTCACCCGAAAATAGTTAATGCCCTGACACAGCAAGCGCAAAAATTGTGTCTTACATCAAGGGCATTTCATAATTCATGTCTGGGTGAATATGAGGAATACATAACAAAATATTTCGGATACGATAAGGTCCTTCCTATGAATACGGGCGTTGAAGGAGATGAGACAGCATTGAAACTGTGCCGGAAATGGGCATATCTTAAAAAAGGGGTTCCTGAGGGAAAAGCTAAAATAATTGTGTGTGAAAATAATTTCCACGGACGTACCATAACCATTGTATCTATATCCACCGATCCTGATGCTAAAAAGGATTATGGTCCCTTCACTCCCGGATTCATTACCATTCCCTACAATGATATTGAGGCACTGGAAAAGGAGCTTCAGAATCCTGATGTGGCAGGATTCCTTGTTGAGCCGATTCAGGGTGAAGCCGGAGTATTCGTTCCCGACAGCGGATATTTAAAAAGTGCATATGAATTATGCAAAAAAAACAATGTCCTTTTTATTGCTGATGAAGTGCAGACCGGCATAGCGCGGACCGGCAAGCTTCTTGCCTGCGATCATGAAAATGTAAGACCCGATATTCTTATCCTTGGCAAGGCACTTTCCGGAGGAGTTTTTCCGGTATCGGCAGTTCTGGCTGATGATGATATTATGCTCACCATCAAACCCGGAGAACACGGCTCTACCTTCGGCGGTAACCCGGTTGCATCTAAAGTTGCCATTGCCGCACTTGAAGTTGTAAAAGAAGAAAAGCTGGCAGAAAATGCAGAGCATTTAGGAAAGATATTCAGGAATGAACTTAAAAAAATTGACTCTGGAATGATCGAAACCGTTCGCGGAAAAGGATTGCTTAACGCCGTTGTGATCAGACCAAAAAATGGAAAAACGGCACAGGATGTGTGTCTTAAAATGAAAGAAAACGGTGTCCTGGCCAAGCCAACCCACGGTCATATTATTCGGTTTGCTCCTCCCCTGGTTATTAATGAACAACAATTACGAGAAGCTGTTGAGCTAATCTCCAAATCAATAAAATACTTTGATTAATTATTAATCAATTAATTATTAAGCGATTAATTGCTGGACAACAGCAAATGGATTTAGCCGGATGATGATTTTTTGTAGAATAGTCTAAATCCTATAGAATCAGGCAGGAGGAAAATTAAATAGTTTTCCTCCTGTCTGTTTTCCTGCCTCTTACACCACCATAGTGCGGCCGCCACATGGGGTTGTTTCCAATCATCCAACTACAGCCTCTTCATAATGTGCCAGTAATAACAGGTAAACGGCATCTATTCATCCATTGAAACCCCCATAGAGATGATACCCTTCCGGGGCTTTGCCCGAAAGGTATATGTGATTTCGTTAATGGGAACTTATCTCTTAATCTCTTGAATCAAACCTTAAGCCAAGGAATGAAAAATTCTCAATATAACACCTTAAGTTTTATTCTCTTTAGTTTAATTAATAAAAACCATAAGATTCAGGTCAGCAAATTTGATGATCCAAATCATCATTTGCTGTTAAGCTGAGTCATTGTTTTCGGGGGATTTACCAGTTATATTTGAAACTATTTAATAGTATGATTTTATTTAAGTAGTAATTTAAGTAAATGTATATTCATAAAGAATCTTCTTTAAAAAATTAAGCTTATGGAAAAAACCGATACAAAAAAAGATTTTTCTGAACAGATTAACTCCTACCTGTCATTCAAACTGGGGGATGAGACTTTTGCCGCAAATGTTGGGAAAGTACACAATATCTTAGAATTATCTGAAATAACCAAGGTCCCCGGGGCTCCTGACTATATGAAAGGAGTGATTAATCTCCGGGGAATGGTACTGCCGGTAGTTGATACCCGGATCAGGTTTGGTATGCCCTCTATCGAATATACAAATAATACTTGTATCCTGGTAATGGAAGTTGAGATAGACGGTGAGCAGGTAAAGGTTGGCGGTTTAGTTGATGCGGTGCAGGCTGTAATTGAAATCGAACAGGAAGACATTCTGCCGCCTCCAGGAATAGGTAATAAATTCCGATCAGATTTTATTTCTGGTATTGCAGAAATGGACGAAAAGTTCATTATGATAGTCGATATGGACAGGGTCTTTTCCTTAGATGTCATAACAAATTTGATAACCACGAAAGAAGGCAACTTACAAACTTCAGATCATAAAGATCCGGAACCAGCAAAAGTTTAACTATCAATTAAATCTTAAAAAAATAAATCAGTAAAACCCTCATATTAATTTTTAACAAAAAATAAGATGTATAAACATGAGGGTTCCATCGGATTTGAAAGACTGATGATTCTTTACCTTCATAATGTAATTAACTGATTATTAATTTATTTAACTTATTTTACACAGATAAAACATCCATGCTACTTCGTAACACAAAAATGCATGAATAAACAACATGGATGATCCA